>DASUIO010000274.1:0-5612 GCA_036279755.1 Polaromonas sp.
TAGCGTAGCAGCGTCATGTGCGGTTTGTCTGACTGGTGCGAACCCATCAGGCACCTGACCTGGTTCGATGTGGGCGGCGCGCTCAGCTGGAAACCACGCGCCCGTCCACCAGATCGATGACGCGGTCGCAGCGGGCGGCCAGGCGCGGGTCGTGCGTGACGAGCAGGCAGGCGCTGCCGTGGTCGCGGTTGAACTCGCGCAGCAGGCTGAACACCTCGTCGGCCGTCACCGTGTCGAGGTTGCCAGTGGGCTCGTCGGCCAGGATCAGGCGCGGCCGCAGCGACAGCGCGCGCGCAATCGCCACGCGCTGCTGCATGCCGCCCGAGAGCTCGCCGGGGCGCTTGTATTCCGCGCCTTTCAGGCCGACGCGCACCAGCAGATCACGTGCCATGGCTTCGGCCTCGGGGGTGGCGGTGCCGTGGGCGATGATGGAAGGCAGCAGCACGTTTTCCAGCGCGGTGAAGGCGGGCAGCAGGTGATGAAACTGGAACACGAAACCGATGGTGGCACCGCGCAGCGCGGTGAGCCCCGCGTCGGCGAGCGACTGGGTGGGCTGGCCGGCAATTTCCAGCAGACCCGCGGTCGGCGGCTCCAGCAGGCCGATGATGTTGAGCAGCGTGCTTTTGCCCGAACCCGAGGGGCCCTTGAGCGCGACGAACTCGGCCTCTTGCAGATTCAGGCTGATGCCATGAAGCACCTCGGTTTCCACCGGCGTGCCAATGTTGTAGCTTTTGTGAATGTCGGCCAGGCGCAGGATGGCGGTGTCGCTCGTGTTCATGGGGAAATTCAACTGCATTAACTGCGAATTGCCTGCACCGGGTCCATGCGCGCGGCGCTGCGCGCCGGAATTACCGCCGCAGCCAAACCCACGCCGCAGGCTACCAGCGAAGCCAGCACGACCAGCATCGGGTCAAGCTGCGCGGCGAACATCGCACTGCCATCCGGGCTCTTGAAGATGTGCGAGAACACCACCAGCAGCGCGTAGGCCAGCGCTGAGCCCAGCACGGAGCCGACCAGCCCCACCAGGCCGCCCTGCAGCAGAAACACCGCCATGATGCGGCGGCGCCCCGTGCCCATGGCGCGCAGGATGCCGATCTCGCGCTGCTTTTGCACCACGCTGACGACCAGCACGCTGGAAATACCCAGCGCCACGATGATGACGACGAAGCTGCGGATCAGGTTATTCGACACGGTCTGGTTGCTCAATGCATTGAGTAGCCCCGAGTTGGTCTGCATCCAGCTGTCGACCGTGAGGCCGGTCTGCAGGCGCAGTGCGTCGGCCACGGTGTTGGCGCCAAACAGGTCTTTTACCGTGAGGTCAATGTTGGACACGCCGCCAGGCAAGTCCAGCAGCGTCTGCGCGAGTTTCAGCGTGATGAAGACCCAGCGACGGTTCAGGTCGCGGTTGCCCATGTCGAACAGGCCGGTGATGTCGAGCGTCTCGCTGCGGCCGCTGGCACTGGTGACACGCAGCTTGTCGCCGACCGTCACGCCGAGGTCCTGCGCCAGCTCGACGCCGATCAGCGCACGGGTGCCGGCCACATCGAAACGGCCGCGCGTCATGTAGTCGTCCATGCGCACCACGCGCCGGTAGTCTTCGGGCTGCACGCCCAGCAGCACCACGCTCTTGCTGCTGCCGCCGCGCGAAGCAAAGGCCGGGCCGCTGACCACTGGCGACACCGCCAGCACGCCGGGCGAGGTCGCCGCCAGCGCCGCCACGCGCTCCCACTGATCCACCGAACGCAGGCGCTGCTCGCGCGGCTGCACCACGGCCGCCACCGAGCGCTCGGCGTTCGGTGTGATGACGCGCTGCGTGACTTCTTCGATCGGGCGGATCACCACATGCGCCTGTGAGCCCATGACGCGGTCGATGATGGTGCCCTGCAACTGGTTGATAAGCTGCGTCAGAAAGATGATGACCGCCACGCCGCCGGTCACGCCCGCCAGAATCAGCGCACTCTGCATCCGGCCTTCGCGCAAAAAACGCAGCGCCACCAGCAGCTCGAAAGGCATCCAGCGGGCCCAGGTGCTGAGAGCGGGCCGGTGGTGGGTGGAGGACATGACGGGTGGCGCTTCAGCGCTGGATAAACGACGGCACTTCCATGCCCTTGCCGCGTGCCACGCTCGGGCCGCGCCGCACGCGGTCGCCAGGGGCGGCTTTTTCGGTCTGGGGAATCGCTTCGTCGCCTTCCTTCAGGCCCGCCACGATCTCCACCGCGCCGATGCCGCGCAGGCCCAGCTTCACCGGCACGCGCAGCGCGCGGCCGTCCGAAAGCAGCAGCACCCAGGGCGCTTCGCGATCAGCGTCGCGCACGGCGCCCGATGGCAGCACCAGCGCGTTCTGCTTCGTGCCGCCCAGCAGCTCGACCGACACTGTCATGTCGGGCCGCAGAAAGGCGGGCGGTTTCGGCACTGCAAGGCGCACCTCCACCGTGCCGCGCTGTGGATCGACCGCTGGGGCGATGTAACTCAGTTGCGCGTCGAAGGACTGGCCGGGATAGGCGTCGGCGACGGCCCTGGCGGCCATGCCGGGCGACAGCATGCGCAGGTTCTTTTCATCCACGCTGGCGTCAATGCGCAAGCCGCCCTGAGCCGCCAACGTCAGCAGCACGCGGCCGGGCTGGGCCATGCTGCCGGGCTCGACGTTGCGGGTGAGAACGATGGCATCGACCGGGCTGGTGATGGACAGGCGCTCCAGGCGCGCTTGCGCCACCTCGACCGCTGCCACGGCCTGGTCCACGCGCGACACGGCCAGCATGCGCTCGACGCCGCTGTTCTGGTTGGCCTGCGCCTGCACGCGGGCCGATGCCAGCGCGCTACGCGCCGTGTCGAGCGCACGCTGGGCGTCATCAAGCTTTTGCTGTGAAAAGAAACCCTGCGCCACCAGTTCACGCGCGCGTTGGTGCTCGCGCTCGGCTGACGTGAAAGTCGCTTGAGCCTGCACCACGGCCTGCGCGGCCACTGGCGCCGCCACCGTCGCCTGCTGGGTGGCGCGGCCGCGCGACTCAAGCAGCGCGGCTCTAGCCTGCTGCAAGCCAGCGCGAGCTTCGTCGTCGGTCAGGCGCAGCAGCAGGTCGCCGGCCTTCACGCGATCCCCTTCGCGCACACGCACCTCCAGCACCGTGGCAGTGACTTCGGCGCCAATGTCCATGCGCGCTGGCGCATTGAGCCGCCCGGTCGCTACCACCGACTGCACAATGCCTGTGCGCACTACGGGCGTGACCTGAACTTGCGCGCCGCGCCCGCTGACCAGTGCCACGGCAGCGGCCACGGCCAGCACGAGCAGCGCAGCCACGCCCCATTTGACAACTGGTTTCATGGCGCTAGCGTAGCAGACCAAAGGCTGACTTTGATTTTCCGGGAAGGCCGTCGCAGACTGCTAGCATTGCCCCACTGACAACATGGAGAAACTGATGGGAATGCTGAACTGGAAAGAAAAAAGCAGCGCCGTGCTACAGCAAGGCGGCGTCATCGGGCCTGACGAGCGCCTGCCCTGGCCGCTCACTACCGTGATGGGTGTGCAGCACGTGATTGCGATGTTTGGCGCGACCGTGCTGGCACCGATTCTGATGGGATTTCAGCCCAATATTGCCATTTTGATGAGCGGCATCGGCACGCTGATCTTTTTTGTGATGACCGGCGGCAAGGTGCCGAGCTACCTGGGCTCCAGCTTCGCTTTTATCGGCGTGGTGATTGCCGCCAGCGCCTATGCGGGCAAAGGCCCCAACCCGAATATCGGCGTGGCGCTGGGCGGCATTATTGCCTGCGGCGTGGCTTACACGCTGATTGGCGCCATCGTGCAGGCGGTGGGCACAGGCTGGATAGAACGCCTCATGCCGCCCGTGGTCACTGGCGCGGTGGTCGCCGTGATCGGGCTGAACCTGGCCAGTATTCCCATCAAGAACATGGCGGCCAGCAACTTTGATTCGTGGATGCAAGTGGTCACCTTCGTCAGCGTGGCGCTGGTAGCGGTGATGACGCGAGGCATGGTGCAGCGGCTGCTGATTCTGGTCGGCCTGATGGTGGCCACCGTGATTTATGCGGTTCTGACCAACGGACTGGGACTGGGCAAACCGATGGACCTGTCGGGCATCATCAACGCCGCGTGGCTGGGCGCGCCAAGCTTCACCGCGCCGGTATTCACTGCCAATGCCATGCTGCTGATCACGCCGGTCGCCATCATTCTGGTGGCCGAAAACCTCGGCCACATCAAGGCCGTGACGGCCATGACCGGCAAAAACCTCGATGCCTACCTGGGCCGCGCGTTCATGGGCGACGGCATCGCCACCATCGTTTCGGGCAGCGCTGGCGGCACCGGTGTGACCACTTATGCCGAAAACATCGGCGTGATGGCCGCGACCAAAATTTACTCGACTGCCGTGTTTGTGGTGGCAGGCCTGATTGCCGTGGTGCTGGGTTTCAGCCCCAAGTTCGGCGCGCTGATTCAGGCCATTCCGCTGCCCGTGATGGGCGGCGTCAGCATCGTGGTGTTTGGCCTGATTGCGGTGGCGGGCGCCAAGATCTGGGTGGACAACAAGGTGGACTTTTCGAACAACAAGAACCTGCTGGTGGCGGCCATCACGCTGGTGCTGGGAACGGGTGATTTCACACTCAAGTTTGGCCAGTTTGCGCTGGGTGGCATCGGAACCGCCACTTTCGGCGCGATCTTGCTGTACGCGCTACTCAACCGCAAGAATTAGGCGCGCAGGCCCTTGGCCTGAGCCAGCGCGGCCTTGGTTGCCGCCAGCTCGCGCTCCAGGTCGGCGCGGTCGCTAATTTCCTGCTCCAGAACCTGGTTGACCTGCGCCAGCTCTTCGGCGGACGCCTGAATCCGGCCCTCCAGTTCGCCCGTCAGCTCAAGTGCTTGCGCCACTTCGCTGGTTTGCACATGAGGCGGAATTTCCTGCTTGAGCACGGCATTGATGACCAGCAGTTCGTCAGCCGACTGCTCCACCGTTTCCTTGACGGTTTCATTCTGATCAAGCGCTCGCGCCAGTGACGTGATGGCGGGAGAGACGGACTGTTGTTGAAGCATGGTGAATGATTTTGGTTGAGCGGCAAGGATACCGGAAAGCGGAGAAAGACGCAAAAAACGAGCCACCTGCAAGGTCTTTGCGTGAATCCCGATCAGCGCCACCGGACTTTGATTTTGGACTGGATGCAGCCGCCACGCCCAGAGCTCCAGCGAAGCCACCTTATAGTGGAGGCGTTTTCATCAAGGGAACCACCATGCGTATCTGGAAACGGCCCATCTCTGTCGAATTGCTCACCGCGATCAGCGCCAACACCGCAGTCACCCATCTGGGCATTGAGTTCCTGGAGGTCGGTGATGATTTCATTCGCGCCCGCGTGCCGGTGGATCACCGCACGGTTCAGCCTTATGGGCTGCTGCACGGCGGTGTATCGGTGGTGCTGGCCGAAACACTGGGCTCTTGCGGCGCCACTTTTGCCGCGCCCGAAGGCCATCGCGCGGTCGGACTGGACATCAACGCCAACCACCTCAAGGGCGCGACCAGCGGCTGGGTCACGGGCATCACACGGCCGGTACACATCGGCCGCACCACCCAGGTCTGGCAGATCGAACTGAGCAACGACGCCGGGGAACTGACCTG
>DASUIO010000275.1:0-3445 GCA_036279755.1 Polaromonas sp.
GAATGCCATTCATGCGGCGAGAAGCGCTTGTCCTGAAGCCGCGGCTCCACGCAGAATGCACACTCGCCTTGCAGGGCATAGGGCGCCGCGTACTGCAGCCCCAGCATCCCCTTGCGCAGCGCGCTGGCGGCCATCTCGGCCTGCTTGGAGGGCGATACCATCAAGTGGATGAGCCAGTCTGCGTAGGCAAGCGCCACCGACGCCGGCGAAATGCCATGGGACAACCGGGCCAGCCAGAGCTTGAGCGGCAGATCCATCGGGGCCGGCGCATGCCCATCCGCTCGGAAATCGGAAAGTGCCATTGACAGTAACCTCCTTGGCGGCAAAGCTCCGTAAAAATGAATCGTCACTCCTCTACAGCACTTTGCCTTTGCGCAAGGTCAACAAAACCGCCAAATCCCCTGGCAGCGAGGTGTATTGAAGGCTGTCCCCCTTGACGCGATGGTGCTCGTCCCTAACGGATTTCCGGTACGGCCGGCTTGCGGTGTGGGATATAAGGGCCGGGGCTCCACTCGGGCCTGTCCTCGCGCCCCGAGTCGATGACGATCAGGTAGCGGCCAGGAAAAGGAACGGGTTCGCTCTGGGGGTCGAGCACCGGGAGCTTATGGCCCTCGCGCCGGGCTCGCTCATAGTCTGCGTCGAGCAGTCCGTAGTGGTCAAGCAAGCGGTTGAGCGAAGCCGGAATACGGATGCCGCCACTGGATTGGGCGCTGCCCAGTCGACGCTCCAGCAGGTCCGGATCGGTGGCGTGCATTTTCAGCCGCATTTCAGACACGGCGCCATTGCCCCAACCCTTGGGCACCCGCTGCCGGCCGAAGTCGAAAATACGCATGCCCTTGACGCCATAGCCTAGAAGGCCCTCGCTATTGCGCGAGCCTTCGGCGCGGAAGTCGGGGTTGGCCGTGGTGTGCGCGAACACCCCCAGCGGGGTTTCGAACTGGTCGACGCCGCCCGTCCGGCCGGTGGACACCGGCGACGCACCCACCAGCTGCGACTCGCCATCGCCCGACCGGAAAAACAGGAACAGGGCCTGGATGTTGGGGTTGCGGTCGACCAGGACCAGGTACTCCGGCCCGGCAGGGGTCATCCCGGCTTTCGCCAGCGCTTCTCCGGCCAGGCGCCCATAGTGCCGCGCTTCGCCAGCCGGCACAGAAAGTCTCCGGTCAACTTGCGCGCCATACCGCACGGCCATGTCGGCCACCGGATCGAACGCGAGCGCCGCCACGCACCAGCCGAGCAGCAGTGCCGCTGCGGCGCCCTTGAGGAAGTGGCTGTGGAAAAGCGGCATTGAGAGCTCCAGTGCATCCAGATGGCTGCCAGCAATTTTGCGCGGCGAGCGTGTCATCCGCTTGAGCCAGATCAAACATGCGGCGCCTGCGCGCAGCGCACCGTGGCGACTTGCGAAATATCAAATCATCCGGACACAGCATGAATATATTTAACCCAAAGCTCCGCGTTGCGGGGTGGCCGATTGTTTCAAAGGAACGTCACGCATGAAAACCGATATGCAACTCAAGACCGATGTCATCGACGAGCTCGCCTGGGACCCGGCCATCAATGCCGCGGGCATCGGCGTTATGGTCAAGGACGGCGTGGTAACCCTCACCGGCCACCTGGACACCTTCGCCGAGAAGCACGCGCTAGAGAAGGCCGTACGCCGCGTCGCGGGCGTGCGCGGCATTGCCCTGGAGCTCGACATCAAGCTCGCGGCCGAGCACAAGCGCAGCGATTCCGAGATCGCGCAGGCGGCGGTGGAGGCTCTGCGCCTGAATTCCCTGGTGCCCGAGGGCAAGGTGCAGGTCGAGGTCGAGAACGGCTGGGTCACGCTGACCGGCGAGCTTGACTGGAGCTACCAGCTCACCCGTGCCGAACAATGCATCCGGCCGCTGGCTGGCGTGCGCGGTCTGTACAACCGCATCACCATCAGGCCACGCGCAAGCGGCCAGGACATCGGCGCGCAGATTACTGCCGCCCTGACGCGGCAAGCCATGCGGGAGGCCAGGCACATCACCGTCGAAGTCGAGGGCGGCGTGGTCACCCTGTGGGGCAAGGTGCATTCGCTGGCGGAGCGCGAGGCGGCCGTCGGCGCGGCGTTCTCGGCGCGCGGTGTCGCGCGCGTCGTGGACAAGCTCCAGGTCGGTCCTTGAAGACACCGACTATTTTTCATCAAGCTCTTCAATCAACCCAAGGAGATACCTTATGAGCAACCTTCGTGTACTGGATCCCATATCCAGCGATCCCTTCGAGTCGGCCCTGCGCCGCTTTTTTGCCCCGGTGGCCTTCGAAGCCGACACCCCCGCGCTGAAAATGCGCGTCGATGTCACCGAAAAGGAGAACGCCTATCTGGTCAAGGCCGACATCCCCGGCGTCAAGAAGGAGGACATCAACGTCCGCATCGACGGCAACATCGTACAGATCGATGCCGAGGTCAAGCGCGAAAAAGAAACCAAGGGCAACGGCGAAAAGATACTGCGTAGCGAGCGTTACTGGGGCAACATCTCACGCACCTTCAGCCTGGCCCAGGACGTGGACGACAGCAAGGTGGTGGCCAAGTACGCCGACGGCGTGCTGACGCTGGAGCTGCCGAAGAAGGCCACATCCGAGACCAAAAAAATCACGGTGCAATAAGGTCGGCCCCATGCCGATGGCGACGGAGCAACAGCCGGACACGCCGGTGCTGCGCATCCGATCGCTGTGCAAGACCTATGGCAGCGGTGAGTCCGCCGTGCATGCGCTGCGCGACGTGGACCTGGACGTGCGCAGCGGCGAATTTCTGGTGCTGCTGGGCGCCTCGGGCAGCGGCAAATCGACCTTGCTGAATATCCTGGGCGGGCTGGACGTTCCCAGCAGCGGCGAGGTCGAGTTTTTCGAGCACCGCCTGACCGGCGCGACAGACGACGACCTCACCCGCTACCGCCGGGAGCATGTGGGTTTCGTTTTCCAGTTCTACAACCTCATTCCCAGCCTCACCGTGCGGGAGAACGTCGCGCTGGTCACCGATATTGCGAGTGACCCCATGCCGGTAGATGAGGCCCTTGCGCTGGTGGCACTGACCCCCCGGCGCGACCACTTCCCCTCCCAGCTTTCCGGCGGCGAGCAGCAGCGTGTCGCCATCGCGCGGGCCATCGTCAAGCGTCCGCAGCTGCTGCTGTGCGACGAACCGACCGGGGCCCTGGACTATGCCACTGGCAAGCTGGTACTCGAAGTCATTGCCAAGATCAACGTGGAATTGGGAACCACGGCCGTCGTCATCACCCACAACGCTGCCATCGCCGGCATGGCGGACCGGGTGATCCGGCTGGTTGATGGGCGCATCGCCAGCATTGAAGTTCCGCCGCAGCGCCTGACGCCGGCGCAGCTGTCGTGGTGATGCCATGAAAGCACTGGACCGCAAGGTACTGAGGGATCTGCGGCTCCTGTGGAGCCAGGCCCTGACCATCGCCCT
>DASUIO010000276.1:0-7097 GCA_036279755.1 Polaromonas sp.
GGCCAAGCGATGCGCCATCCGTTTCAGTTCAGTATCAACACATCAAAAACATTTCGGCAATATCGCGGATCTATCCAGTTTCGTGATGTCAGGTTGGCCGAGCAACGCAAGCGTCATGTCGATTTCCTTTCTGAGAATTTCGATCGCTCGCGTAACCCCGCCTTCGCCTTTCGCCGCAAGACCATAGAGGCCGGCACGTCCGATCAGGCAGCCACGCGCGCCCAGGGCCATGGCCTTCACGATGTCGCTGCCCCGGCGAATCCCCCCATCCATAAGGACTTCAGCTCGGCCATCGACCTCCTCCACAATCCCCGGCAATGCGGAAATGGCTGATGGCGCACCGTCCAGTTGCCGTCCGCCATGGTTCGATACGATCACCGCATCAACACCGTGCTCCACTGCCAGCCGCGCATCCTGCCTATGGAGAATGCCCTTGATCGCCATTCGTCCCGGCCAAATGGACTTTAGCCAGTCGATGTCCTTCCAGGTAACGGTCTGATCGAATTGTTCGCTGATGTGCTGGGCCAGCGTCGTCAGGTTCGACCCCTCGCCACCGGCGCGCTCCAGATTGGCGAACGTAATACCGGGACCGGTGGCCATGCGCCATAACCAGCCGATATGCTTGGCATAGTCGAAAACATTCCCGACGCTGAACCGCGGCGGCACAGTGAAACCATTGCGCTCATCTCGTTCACGCGGTCCCTGGATGGGCAAGTCGACTGTGACGCACAGTACAGGACAGCCGGCAGCAGCCGCGCGTTCGACCAGCGAGCGAACCATTGCGCGGTCACGTTGAATATAGAGCTGGAACCAGAAGTTGCGTCGCCCATGGTCCGCCACCTGTTCAATCGAGCAATTCGAGTTGGTGCTAAGGCAGTAACCTATCCCGGCTGTTGCGGTGGCGCGGGCGGTTGCGATATCGCCATCTGGCCATAGAAGGCCGGAGAGGCCCGTAGGACCGAGGATCAATGGGGACGAAAACTCTTGCCCAAGTATTTGAACTGTCTGGCGCCGGTCGCTGACATCAGTAAGTATCCTGGGCGCAAAACCGATATGTTCAAGATCACGCATGTTTGCGTTCAGTGTCCGCTCGTCGTGCGCACCCCCATCAATGAATTCAAATACCGCTTTTGGCAAATTTCTCCGAGCCAGGCTTCGCAGGTCGGCCACCGTTACAGCGCGTGCAAGCGTCATGTCAATTCACTTTCCCTTGTACGATGTGCCCGCAAAGAATGCGTCCAGGCTGTCGATGCCAGCCTGCCTCAGGACGACGCACAGCCCTATATACACTTTTGTTGCCGAGTAGACGCCTGAGGCGCACGTTAGCCTGCAGCTTTTTCCCCGGCAGGGTGGGCTTGAAGAAAAAGTATCGGAATACCACAGCACCCACCGTGACCGCGAGGATTACGCCGCCCAACGCGATGTCAGGTGATTTGAACACCCATTCGAACGGTTTGGGCTGCGGTCCGAAAGACGCAAGCACGGTGTTCTGCATAAAAATGCAATCACCGAGCATGCTTGTGATTACCAGCAGAAACGATCGGTTGCGCAGCGGGTACTAAAGCAAGTCCCGAAAACAGGGCTTGCAGGTTATTCAACAACGTGCTCATGTCGCGTAAGGTATGCGTTTTTCGGGGGCAAGATCAGTTCGGTGTAGCGGCTCAATTCGGAAGGGTCGAAGCGCTCCCGACGTGAGCGGCTTTGTCAGCGACGAGCTGCTTTCCTCCACCCAGGTAGGCGGCCCGAACCTCTTCATTGTCGAGAAGTTCGCCTGGGCTTCCTTCCACTATCAGGTTCCCGGTTTCCAGCACATAACCGCGGTCGGCCACTGAGAGGGCCATATGGGCGTTTTGTTCAACTAGCAATATGGTCATGCCACGCGTACGGATTTCTCGAATCACGGCAAAAAGCTGTTGCACGATGATGGGCGCCAGGCCGAGCGAAGGCTCGTCGAGCATCAAAAGCTTGGGCCGCGCCATCAAGCCGCGGGCGACCGCGAGCATTTGCTGCTGGCCTCCGGAAAGGCTCCAGCCGAGCGCTTTTGAAAGCCGTTCCAGGTCCGGAAAAATCGCAAACATCTCATCGACATCCGCTCTCATCTCAGCCTTTGAGATGCGTCCACGGTTAGATGCACCGAGCATGATGTTTTCGGTCACGGTGAGGCCGGGGAAAATCCGCCGTCCCTCCGGAACATGCGCAATGCCCATGCGCACGATTGCTTCCGGCCCGAGACGGTGGATTGGCTGTCCCATGAACAGGATCTCTCCGCTTGCCGCTGGGACAAGCCCGGAAATCGAGCGCAGCGTGGTACTCTTTCCCGCCCCGTTTGCGCCGAGCAATGTGACGACCTCACCCTGCTCGACATGAAGCGAAATCCCCTTCAACGCCTGGACGTTACCGTAAAAGGTGGTTACGTTGCGCAGTTCAAGCAGCGGCATGAACGTTTTCTCCCAGGTAGGCGGTGATCACATCGGGGTGACGCAGCACCTCATCAGGGGTTCCTTCCGCGATCTTCTTGCCAAAGTTGAGCACGGAAATTTTGTCGGATACCTGCACGATCAGCCCCATATCGTGCTCAATCAGGAAAATGGTGAGCCCGTGTCCGCGCAAACGCTTCAGCAAACCAACCAGCTCTTGCTTTTCGGTCTGGTTGAGGCCGGCAGCGGGTTCGTCCAACAGCAACAACTTTGGATGCCCCGCCAAAGCGCGGGCGATTTCCACCAGGCGCTGGTGGCCGTAGGGCAGACTTTTGACAATCACATTCGCCCGGTCCGCCATGCCGACAAACGCGAGCGCTGACAACGCGCGTTCACGCAGCGCCGCCTCGCCTCGCTCAATCGGATTGTTTTGACGTTGCGCACCGACCATCACGTTCTCTAGCGCAGACAGAGCGGGAAAGAGCCGGATGTTCTGGAAGGTCCGTCCGACACCGTGCGCGGCACGCACATGCGGCGCTTTTTGGGTGACGTCCTCTCCATCAATCATGATCCTGCCTGCCGTCGGCTTGTAGATACCGTTCAATACGTTGAGGGTGGTGGTCTTGCCGGAACCGTTGGGGCCGATCAATGCGTGCACGGTGCCACGGGCTACCTCGATATCGATGCCATCCACCGCCTTCACGCCTCCGAAGTGCTTCTGCACGTTTTGCAGTTGCAAAATCGGCGCTGAATCGGACAGCGAGATATCCAGGTTGAGAGGCACGATTTTGTCAGGCACGATCAGTTCCGTCTTACTGATGCGTTTCCAGGCTGCTTTGGCAATACCCCAGATGCCTTCGGGCATGAACACCATGATGAGGATGACGGCCATCCCGTAAGCCGCCAGGTAGACCTCCTTGAGAAAGCGCAACCATTCCGGCAACAGGATCAGCAAGACGGTGCCGAGCGCAGCACCGAAGGGCGATTGCGCGCCGCCCAACAGCGCCATCGTGAGAAATTCGATCGAAACCTTGAAGTTGAAGTTATCCGGGCTGACGTAGGCGAATCCCGCCGCATAGAGCGCCCCGCCGATTCCGGCCAGCGCTGCGCACAAGGTGAAGGCAATCACTTTCACCGCCAGCGTCTTTACGCCGGTGACCTCCGCCGCGAGTTCGTTTTCGCGTACCGCCCGCATTGCCCGTCCGAGCCGGGTTTTGGGCAACCACCAGACCAGAAAGAGCGTGACATAGAGTACCGCGACACAAAGCAGCAGATAGGACTTGTCGTCAGTGAGCTGGTAGCCGAACAAAGACGGTCGCGCTATGCCTGCGATCCCGTCAGGGCCGTGAGTGACTTCGGCCCAATTGACCAAGACGAGATCGAATATCTGCTGGAAGCTGATAGTAATCATCGCCAGGTAGTGACCACCCAGCCGCAGCGTGGTGAGCCCAAGCACAAAACCGGCGAGTGCCGCGACGGCAACGCCCAGCAGTAGCGAGACCCAGAAATTAAGGCCAAAAAATACGGTGCCAAGCGCCACCGCATAAGCACCTAGACCAAAGAATGCCGCCTGGGCGAGATTGATCTGGCCGGTATAGCCCAGCACGACGGTCATACCCAATACAGCAATGCCATAGGTGACCGCCTGCATGAAGATATTCAGGACATAGTTATTGACATGAAAGAAATAGGGGATCAACGGCAGCACCACGCCGATGATCAATATCGCAATGAGCCCACCTTGCAGGCGCGGGGCGGAACGGACGACTAAAGGCGCCATGACCGCGGTTTGATCGCTCATGCTTTCTCCGAGATTTTCTCGCCGAATATTCCCTGCGGGCGAAACAACAAAAAGATGAACAGCAGCAGGAAAGCGAAGGCATCCTTGTAAGGAACCGAAATGTAAGCTGCAGCAAAACTCTCGACGACGCCGAGTAGCAGGCCGCCGATGATCGCTCCGGTGACGTCCCCGAATCCACCAATAATCGTCGCCGAGAAGGCCTTCAGTGCGATGATCGACCCCATGCCTATCGACACGAACAGCACCGGTCCAACCAGTATGCCGGCGAGCCCGCCGAGGGTGGCGCTATAAATAAATGTGATCGCGATCATCCACGCTACCGGAATGCCGAGCAAGCGTGCCATGTCCTTGTCTTGCGAGGTGGCCTGCAGCTTTTTTCCCAGCAGGGTGTGCTCGAAGAAAAAATACTGGAATGCGACGGCAACCACAGTGACCGCGAGGATCACGAGGTATTGGCTGTCGAGGAATACGCCGCCCATCTCAATGCCAGGTGATTTGAATACCCTTTCAAGCGGCTTCGGCTGGGGACCAAAAACCGCAAGCACGGTGTTCTGCATGAAAATTGAAGCACCGAGCGTGCTGATGATTACCGGCAGAAACGATCGGTTGCGCAGCGGGTAATAGACGCCATAGTTAAAAATGACGCCGAACACGGTCATGACAGCCAATGCCAGGATGAAGCTCAGCCAATAGGGCAATTGAAGCTGCGTCAGCATGGTCATCATGGCGAACGCGCCGAGCATTGCAAAATCGCCCTGGGCAAAATTGACTACGTTGGTGGCGCGAATGATGAGCACGAACCCCAGTGCCACCAAAGAGTAAACCGCGCCCAACGCAAGTCCTGAAAACAGGACTTGCAGGTTAATTGCCAATGTGCTCATCCCGCGTCTTCTCCGCTTTTTGTCGTGCCTGATCAAACCCGCCGCAGCGGGTCGTGCGGCTTATTATTTCGGCGCGAAATCGATGTGCTTCACATAGACGATTTTGCCTTGCTCATTTTTCACGATGTTATAGCCATGGAGACCGTCTCCGTTCTCATCGAAGGTATAAGTACCTTCAACACCTTTGTATCCTTTGATGCTGTGGATGCCCTTCTTGATGGCATCTGGTTTAGTGCTGTTGGCACTCTTGATGGCGCTGGCGAGGATATTGACCGCGTCGTAGGCCCAGCTCGAATACAGATCGGGTTCGAGATTGTATTTATCTTTGTACTTCTTCGCGAATGCCTGTGCTTCCGGGCTGGATCCAACAGCAAAATCTGCAATGGAGTAAGTTCCGTATAACGCCTCAACACCCAGCTTCATCGCGGTGTCGGTTGAGATGGACGGCGATCCGACCCAAGCGATGTTCCCGCCCAGTTGCCGCAGCTGTTTCGAAAAGATACCGACGTCTGTAGAGTTGGCAATGTAAGTCGACACCACATCGGCGCCAGACTGTTTAATCGCCAGCACAATCGGCGTGAAGTCCTGCGAGTTGCTCGTGAAACCCTGCACCACGACCGGCGTCACCCCAAGTGCCTTGAGCGCCTCGATCAGGTTATTCTTGCCGCCGTTGCCAAACGCATCCGTGGAATGCACGATCGCCCACTTCTTGAGTTTGAGCGTGTTTACACCGTAGTCAGCAATAACCTTGGCCGAGTAGCCGTCATGGGGGCGTGCACGGAATAGCCAGGGATTGCCGGAGTGAGTCAAACCGTAGTCTGTTCCGCCTATCACCATCGGGAGGCCGGCCTTGATGACAGTGGGCGCTACGGCTTGGATTTGGGTGCTGCGCACCGACCCGATTAGGGCAGTTATGTCCCCGCCACTGGTCAGCTTGGATACGGCAAGTACCGATCCCGGGTTAGTGCTCTGGTTATCCTCTATTTTGAGTTCCAGAGGGCGACCGAGAACGCCGCCGGCCTTGTTGATTTCTTCCAATGCAAGCTTGGCACCGTTGATCTGATAAGTTCCGGCATCCGCATTGGCGCCGGTGCTTTCGGCCATGAGTCCGATCTTGATGGGATCGGCGGCTTGCGCCTGGACTGAAATGGCAGCCAAGGCTATGGCTGCCAGGATATTGGATAATTTCCTGTTCATTTTTGTCTCCATAGAGGCAGCGGAACGATGCTGCACTGGTTTCTACTTCTGTTTCTGAGTGAGATTTTTTCTCTCAACACCTGCTATTTTTTTCGGCAGAAAATCATCTTAGATGACTATCCAAAATATTTGGTGATGGTTTTCCCCACCCCATCGAAAGATTAGGGAGACATGGTTAGGACTCCACTTACATGGATATCTCCCGGAAAGCACCCATTGGCGGCGTAAAGGATCAACTGTCCTGATCACGCTTTTGCACGGCGACCGCAGTGCGGACTCCATTTGCCCGCACCACGTCGCGGCTTGAGCGTAAAAATCATTTCCATCGTGGACCTCCCTCAAACCGACTCAACCCCTTGGCTGGCGCGGCTGTTTTTGGTGGCCCGTCGCAAGCACTCAAGCAAACGCCGCTCATCGAGCGGCTTTTCAAGCCAGTCAGAAATCGCCAGCGCGTGATGGTCGGCGTGCAGCCTCGCTTCTTCAGCAGTCACTGACAACACCAGAACGGGCAGGTCGGCAGTGCGTTTTTCCTGGCGCAGCTCCCGAATCAGTTTGAGGCCATTTTCGTAGGGCAGTTTGATGTCCACGGTCATCGCCGCATACGACGCCATATGGAGGCAGTCTCGGGCCTGCGCCGCGGTGTGCGCCATGTCCGCATCAAAACCGCCTTTGTCGAGCATCATGCCAATCAGCTGCGCGACATCCGGGTCGTCTTCACACACCAGAATGCGCGGCCGGGTGACGGCGTAAAGACCCATGGGCGCCGTCACGGGCGGCGCTTCCCGCCATTCAGGCAGTTCA
>DASUIO010000277.1:0-3763 GCA_036279755.1 Polaromonas sp.
TCGTGTTTTTGAATCGTCATGGTTTGGTGCTCCGTTCTGTTGAATTTACTTGCCCCAGCGCAGAACCATCGGGTTCAGGCGTTGAGCGGTTTCCATCAGTCCCGCACGGGTAGCGGGGTGCATGGCGGGCCAGGGATGGCGAGGCGCTTCGCAGGCGATCACGCCACCTTCCTTCATCAAGGCCTTCGCTGTCAGGATACCCCCCTGGCGGTTTTCATAGTTGATGAGAGGCAGCCATTGCTGGTAAACGGCGGTCGCCTCGTCGCGCCTGCCAGCGGCGTAGGCGTCAACAATAAGACGGATGCCGTCGGGGTAAGCGCCGCCGGTCATCGCCCCGGTCGCGCCCGCGTCCAGATCGGGCATCAATGTGATGCCCTCCTCGCCGTCCCAAGGACCTTCGATGGCGTCGCCCCCCAGCCGGATCAGTTCGCGCAACTTGGAGGCCGCACCGGCCGTCTCGATCTTGAAATACGACACCTGCCTGATTTCTTTGGCCATGCGGGCGAGAAAGGCGGCCGACAGGACGGTGCCGCTGGCAGGCGCATCCTGGATCATGATCGGAATGTCGATCGCATCCGACAGTCCCGCATAGAACTCGTAAATCTTTTCTTCCGGAACACGGAAGGTCGCCCCATGATAAGGTGGCATGACCATGACCATGGCGGCACCCATGTCCTGGGCTCGGCGGCTGCGTTGCGCGCACACCTGGGTGCCAAAGTGGGTGGTGGTCACAATCACCGGAACCCGACCATCGACATGTTCGAGAATGGTTTGGGTCAGCACTTCACGCTCGTCATCCGAGAGTAAAAACTGCTCGGAGAAGTTGGCCAGAATGCACAGGCCGTTGGAGCCCGCGTCGATCATGAAATCGACGCAGCGCTTTTGGCTTGCAAGATCGAGCGCCCCACTTTCGGTAAACGCAGTGGGCACAACGGGGAATACGCCTTGGTAGCGTACGTTCTTTGATTGAGTCATGAAAATCGCTCTAAATTAGCAGGATGTTGCCCGGGTTCGATCAGCGCGCATTTGATCTTTTTGCTCATTACTGTACCTTCAAAATCACACAAACCTGACCGCGCTGCCACCGGAGGTGGCATACGATTCTTTAGCTAGTGCGAATGCTTGGGCACTTCGGCGCCGCGACACCCGACCAGAAAATCGAAATCGCAACCTTCGTCGGCCTGCAAGACCCGGTCAATGTAAAGCTGTTGGTAACCGGTCTTGGCTGCGCCTGCGGGTTTGGCCTGCAGTTCGGCCTGACGCTGGGCGATTTCCGGGTCGCTGATTTCCAGGTCCAGCTTGCCGGCATGGCTGTCAAGTGCGATCCAGTCACCATCGCGAACGATCGCCAGCGGTCCGCCTGCGGCCGCTTCCGGCGCCACATGCAGCACGACAGTGCCATAGGCGGTACCACTCATGCGGGCGTCCGAGATACGGACCATGTCGGTAATCCCTTGCGCCAGCAACTTCGGCGGCAAGCCCATGTTGCCAACTTCCGCCATGCCCGGATAACCCTTGGGTCCGCAATTCTTGAGCACCAGCACCGAGTCGGCATCAACTTCCAGATCCGGGTCACCGATGCGGGCCTTGTAGTGATCAAAATCCTCGAACACGACTGCTTTGCCGCGGTGCTTCATCAGCGCTGGCGTTGCCGCAGACGGCTTCAGCACTGCGCCGCGCGGCGCCAAATTGCCGCGCAGGATGCACATGCTGCCATCTTCGACCAGTGGTTTTTCGAGTGGCCGGATGACCTCGGCATTGTGGATCGGTGCGTCTTGCACATTCTCCCAAATCGACTTGCCGTTGACCGTCAGCGCATTCTTGTGCGGCAGCATGCCGGCTTCGCCCAGCCGACGCAGCACGCCTGGCAGACCACCGGCGTAATAAAAATCCTCCATCAGGAAACGACCCGACGGCTGCAGATCGACCAGGGTCGGCGTGCCGCGCCCGATGTTGGTCCAGTCCTCCAGTTCCAGCGGCACGCCGATGCGCCCGGCGATGGCTTTCAGGTGAATGACAGCATTGGTGGAGCCGCCGATGGCCACATTGACGCGGATGGCGTTTTCGAACGCCTCGCGCGTCAGCACCTTGGACAGCTTCAGGTCTTCCCACACCATGTCAACGATACGCATGCCCGACATGTGCGCCAGGACGTAGCGGCGCGAATCCACCGCAGGAATCGCGGCGTTATGCGGGAGCGACGTGCCCAGGGCCTCCGCCATGCAGGCCATGGTGGAAGCAGTTCCCATGGTGTTGCAGGTGCCCGCTGAGCGTGACATGCCGGCTTCGGCCGACATGAATTCATGCAAGGTGATCTGCCCCGCCTTGACGGCTTCGTGCAGCTGCCACACCACCGTGCCGGAGCCGATGTCACGGCCTTCATGCTTGCCGTTCAACATCGGGCCGCCGGTGACGACGATGGTCGGGATGTCGCAACTGGCAGCGCCCATCAGCAGCGCCGGCGTGGTCTTGTCGCAACCGACCAGCAGAACGACCGCATCCATCGGGTTGCCGCGAATCGATTCTTCCACATCCATGCTGGCGAGGTTGCGCGTGAGCATCGCGGTGGGTCGCAGGTTGGATTCACCGTTGGAAAACACCGGGAATTCGACCGGGAAGCCGCCGGCCTCGGAAATACCGCGTTTCACATGCTCCGCAATTTTGCGAAAGTGCGCATTGCAAGGTGTCAGTTCGGACCATGTGTTGCAGATGCCGATGATCGGCTTGCCCTGGAATTCGTGGTCCGGAATGCCCTGATTTTTCATCCAGCTGCGGTACATGAAGCCGTTCTTGTCGCTGCTGCCGAACCAGGCGGCAGACCGCAGCACGCGATTTTTCGGGTTTGACATCTCTTGTCCTTTGATCTGATTGCAATTGGGCCGAATCTTAGGTGCGTGCAAGATGCAAAACAAATGAATAAATAGAAGCAAAGGATACAATTTAATATATGCTTCTTTTCAGGCAGCAGTCGCGATCAACTGAGGAATCTAGGTTCAATGACCCACAGCGCCGATAACACCATTGACCTTGCGCGACGGGTACGCACCAAGCTCAAAACCCGTCAGATGTTCCTGTTGATCGCCTTGGACGAGGCGCGAAATATTCACCAGGCCGCCTTGGATACCAACATGAGCCAGCCCGCAGCATCGAAGATGCTGAAGGACATCGAAGAGCTCTTTGGCGTGCCTTTTTTTGAACGGCTACCGCGCGGCATTCGGCCGACGCTTTATGGCGAAACGATGATTCGCCATGTGCGAATGGCACTCGCCAACCTGTCGCAAGGGCAAGATTCAATTGCAACGCTGCAGGCCGGGCTGTCGGGACAGGTCAACATCGGTGTGATCATCACCTCCTCCATGACGCTGGTGCCACAGGCGATCGCGCGTACCAAGGATGAGGCCCCGAAGCTTTGCATCGGCGTCGAGGTCGACACCAGCAATGTGCTGGTGGACAAACTCAAACGCGGACAGCTTGATTTTCTGATCGCACGAATCCTGGAGCAGGAGGATGAGTCGAGCCTGCTGTATGAGAACCTGTCGGAGGAAACCGATTGCGCGGTGGCGCGCATCGGCCACCCCATGCTGGCGCGCGACGACCTCACACTCAAAGATCTGGCCGCCGCCAGTTGGATACTGTCGCCACGCGGCAGCATTCTGCGCCACCTGTTTGACATGATGTTTCGCCGTGCGGACCTGGAAACGCCGTCAAATGTGGTTGAAACCACTGCGATGTCGGTCATCATGAGCCTGTTGCAGCAAACCGA
>DASUIO010000278.1:0-16860 GCA_036279755.1 Polaromonas sp.
ATGGCCGATTTGTAGTCGAGCACCCACCACTGGCTCTCAAAACCGACATCTTTGCGTTGCACCAGCCGGTCCAACCGCAAGGGCTGGCCTTGGTAGACCAGATCCACTTCATTACCCTGCCAGGCCACCGCGTCCGGGTTCCAGGCCCAGGCACCCTCCCCGGCCTGAACGCGCTGCGCCAGGGTGGCCGACTCTGCGGCTTGCGCAGGGCTGAGGCGAAACTCGCGCGCCACGGCCGTCACCTGCTGAGGGGACACTGAGCCGCCCCACTCCAGCAGGCGGTGCATGGCCTTGCCGATGCGGGCGCTGTCGGAATCTTCGTCTTCACGCGCTTCGGCGGATGGTTTGATCGCCATCATTTCAGGCAGCGCGGGCAATTCAGGCAGGTTGAAGACGCTGGTGTCCCGGGCGACCGAACCCGCCAAGGCAGCTTCGTCTGCCACCGGCGCCACCAATTCACCCACCCTACCCTGCAAGCGCTGCCACCAACTGTCGGTGGTGGCGCGATGCGGTTCAATCGACGAAACCACCAGCGTGCCTCTGGCCCGCGTCATGGCGACATACAGCGCATTGAGCTCTTCGCGCTTGCGGGCGGCCTGCTCGCTGGCCAGCGCCTCTTCGGCACACGCGGGGGGCCGGGTTTCGCTGACCAGAAACACAAATTTATGGGGCTCAGTGGCCTCACCGGGCCAATCGATCAGCACGCTCATGCTGTCGGCGTTGCGCTCGACCGTGTCGGTGTCCAGCAGCAGCACGGCCTCGGCTTCCAGTCCTTTGGCGCCGTGAATGGTCAGCAGGCGAACCGCTTCGCCGTTGGCGGCGACCGGCGCCAGCGTGCCACCGGCCTTGAGCGCCCGGACAAAGCCATAGGGTGTGGCGTAACGCCCGCCATCGAGCGCCAGCGAAACACCGAGCAGCGCGCGCAAATTGGCCAGCACGCTGCTGCGCTGGGCAGCGGGTGCTGCGGCCACAAAGCGGGCCAGCACATCGCCGTCGTCGTAAATGCCTTGAAGCGCATCGTGCGGCGGCAGCCCATCGAGCCAGCCCTTCCAGCGGGTCAAAATGGCTCCCAGCCCTTGTAGGTCGGGCGTGAGCAGCGCTGTTTTCTGCAGCAGCTCGTACCACGGCGCCCGCAGCTCGCGCTGCAGCAGCGCCAGTTGCACCAGGCTGGCATCCCCCAAGCCAAACAGCGGCGAGCGCAGGGCTCTAGCCAGCGACAAGTCGTGCTGCGGAGACACCAGCACATCGAGCAGCGCCACCACGTCGAGCACCTCACAGCAGTCGATCAGGTCGGTTTTTTCGCCAATCTGCGCCGGAATGTGCAGTGCCCGCAACTCGTCCTGCAGGGGAAGCAAGCCCGCCCGCTTGCGCGACAGCACCATCACGTCTTGCGGCTTGAGACCGCCAGCGATCTGCTCAGCTATCCACGCGGCGGCCTGGCGGGCTTCCAGCGTGCGCAAGGTTTCTTCAGGCAACTCGCGCGGCGTAGTCAGGCTGTCGCGCCAGCCGGTGGCCAGCGGAAAATCGTCAGCCTCTTTGCCGCGCGGTATGGGCGGCAAACGGCCCGTTGCGCCCGCCTTTTTGGAATCCGTGGTGTGATCGCGAAAGCCGCCGTAGCCGTCCACCTCGCGCGCCTTGCCCATGACTGCGTTAACCGTGTCAATCACGGCCAGGGCGTTGCGGCGGGTATGGTCGCAGCTGAGCAGGTCGCCGCCCAGGCCCTCCACCACAAAGGCCTGCGCGGCGCGAAACACCTGCGGCTCGGCGCGCCGAAAACGGTAAATGCTTTGCTTGGGGTCGCCCACCAGGAACACGCTGGGCGCCGAACCCGCGCCGGAATAGCCGGTCAGCCAGGACGAAAGCGCCTGCCACTGCAGCGGATTGGTGTCCTGAAACTCGTCAATCATCAAATGCTTGATGCGCGCGTCCAGCCGCTCCTGGACCCAGCCGGACAGCACCGCATCACTGAGCATGACCAGCGCAGCCCGCTCGACGTCGTTCATGTCGACCCAGCCGCGCTCGCGCTTGAGCTGCGTGAATTGGGCAATCAGCGCGCGGCTCAAGCGGGCCATGCCCTGCTGGTAGCCCCAAGCTTCGTGTTGCTGACAGGCCGCAGCCACGCGCAGCACCAGGTCTTGCGCTTGCCGCACACGTTCAATGCCGACGATTTTTTCGCCAAATTTGCGCGGCGTGCCTTTTTCGGTCAGCAGTGCGGTGTAGACGGCGGGCATGTCTTGCGCCGCCAGGGCCTGCTCCAGTTCCACCCCTTTGGCCGAGAAAGTGGGCGCACTGGCGCGCCCCAGGGCCTTCGCGGCGTCCAGCAGCAGCTGGTGATTGGCCGGGATGGCACTCAAGCAATCCTCGGGCGCGTTCAGCCCGGCAAACTCGGGAAACTGCACCCCAAAGGGCTGCACCGAGGCGTCGACCACGCCTTTTTCGTCAGCCAGCGTAAATTCGGTTCGTTTGTCCAGTGCGGTCTGCAGGGCCTTGCCGGTCTGGAATCGCCCATGGACGCGCACGACGGCTTCAAAGTCGGCCTTGAGGGGCGCGTCGGCCACCACCCCCGCGTAAAACCGCCGCCACACCAGCGCCCGGGCCGGGGCGTCGTCTTCCAGCAACTCGTAATTGACCGGCAGACCCAGCCGCTGCAGCACTGCCACGGGCGCGCTACGCAGCAAGGCGGCAAACCAGCTGTGAAAAGTGCGGATCTGCACCGAACGCCCGCTGAGCAACATGGATCGGTATAAATTTGATAGCTGCTTGCTCGGTTCCTGATTGGGCTGTAGGCCTTTTTTGCCTGGATTTTCAGTCACCCCACGAATCTCCAGCTCGCGCTGCAGCACGCTATCGTCAGCGTGCGCAAAGGCCTTGAGCCATTCATCGAGCCGTTCGCGCATTTCACCGGCGGCCTTTTTGGTAAAGGTAATGGCCAGGATTTCGTGCGGTCGAACTTGCGTTTCTGCGCTGCCGCCCGCGCCGTCGAGCAGGGCGCGCACGATGCGCGACACCAGCATCCAGGTTTTGCCCGCACCGGCGCAGGCTTCCACCGCCACGCTGCGCCTCGGGTCGCAGGCTATGGCGTAAAAAGCGTCGGCGGAAACCGGCTCGCCATTGCATTCGTAGGCGGCGTTCATGTCAGGTCTCCGTCATCGTGGCGCTTGCTTGCAGTGTGGAGCGCGCGGGCCAAAGGCCGCAGCGCCGGGCCGCCCCAAGCAAGGCCAGCCCCCTCGGAGGGCAGAGAGTTACACGAAGTGAACGAACGTGGGGGCATCATGCTTTCCAAAAGTCTTTGCGGCACAGGCCGCGTGCCGCGCAGTAGTCGCAAGCCTTGCCTTCGCCCAGCGCTGGCAGCACCGCGCCCTCGCTGATGCGCGCCATGTCATTCAGGATGCTGTCGATCAACTCATCGCGCAGACCCACGATATTGGGCTGTTCGTAAGTGCGGGTGGGCTCTTTTTCGCCCAGATTGACGTAGGCCGCGGCCAGTGTGTCGTCAGGCATCAGGGCGGCGTAAAACGCCAGCTGCGTGTCTTCCTGTCCGCCCTTGATGCGCTCTGCCGTGGTGCTGCGCGGCTCGGTCTTGTAGTCGATCAGCAGCGTGTGGCCATCGCTGCCCTGATCAATACGGTCCAGCTTGCCCACCAGCGTCAACTCGCCCAAGGGCATTTCGCGCCAGGTTTCCGCAGCGTCAAAAATGGCGCCTGTGGCTTCGTGCCCGGCCAGCCACGTCAGGTAGCCGTCGCGCACGCCGGGCCAGGCGGCGGCAAACGGCAGGAATTCACTGTCGCTCAAGCCCAGCGCCTGCGTGGCCTGCTCGGCTGCACTATTGATCATGGCTACTCGCGCAGTCAGATCGGGCGTCGGAGCCACTTTTAATGCCTCATGGAAGTAGCGCAACAAGCTGTGCAGCCAATTGCCAAAATCGCGCTTGCCCAGCTCGCTTTCCAACTCTTCGGGCTCTTGCAGCTTGAGTTGGCGCAACGCAAAAAAGCGGTAGGGACAGCACCGCAAATCTTCATAGGCACTGGCCGATAGCTTGGCCAGGGGCAAAGCCGCGCTGGTGGGCAGCGGGTGCGACGTGGGCTGGGCGGCCACGGCGCGCAGGCGGCGCGCATCCAGCGCCAAGGGAAGATCGTTGGCCAGCCGCAGCTCCTGCACAAAACCGCTGGGCATCAGGCGCTCACCAGCCTCGCTGGTGCGCCACAGCAGATCCACATGTGGCAGCTGCAGGGCATAGCCCCAGGCTTGGCGGGCCGCAGTGGCGAGCGTTTCCCGCGAAGGCAGGCCAAGCAACACGCGCTGGCTGGGTGTCCATAGTCCCGCAGGCTCGGGCGAAACCGGCAGGCGGATTTCGTCGCAGCCGGGCAGCACCACCGCCTGTATGGGCCGGCCCAGCAGTTGCGGCAGCGGCAGGATCACCACCTGTTCGGCCGGAGGATGCGCAGGGGAAAATTTACCCGCTTCCAACGCCTGGTTGATCCAGCTGGTGAAGTCGCGGAGCTTCATGCTGGTCGAGATTTCAAATTCCAGCTCAGCGCCTTCATGCAAGCGCAGCACGTCCAGCACCGTCTGGCCGGCCTCATCCAGCACCAGCGTTTCCCACTGCCCGGCCAATTGCAAGGCTGCGCGCAGATCGCGCAACCAAACCATCAGCGGACGGGTGCGGGTGAACCCCTCGCGCAAGGCATTCACCTGCACCGCCAGTGCCTGGGTGGCCGCGAAAACAGGCTGCGGCGCTGTGGGCAACTCGCGCCAGGCACGCACGCCAACCTTGCGCAGCTCGGTTTCAGCAGCCGTCACAACGCCAGCGGCGAACACAGGTGCGTTTTTCAGCCAATCCAGCACGGCGTCGGTCGAGGCGTCCCACGGCATGGCGCGCAGCAAGCTCATCAGGCTGGCCGCAGCGCGCGTGGTGGAGAGCTTCCAGCCAGTTTCATCGCGCATGGCGATGCCCTGCCTTTCCAGCATGGCACCAACGCGGCGCGTGAGCAGCCGGTCCTGCGCAATCAGCGCGACGGGGCTGCGCCCCTGCGCCAAATGCGCCAGCACGCAGGCAGCAGCGCGCTCGGCCTCGTCTTCGGCGTCCAGCGCGTCGTGCAGCGAGGGAAACACCGCCAAGGGAACCTCGGCAGGCGGCGATGTATAAAGGGAAATGGAGACAGCCCGCTCGCCAAAATGCGCCTTGAGCGCCTCGGTCAGCGGCTCGGCCTGAAAGCCTTCCAGCACAGCGAACAGCGCCGGCTGGGCCTGAAAAAGACGGTCAGAAGGATAGGCTGAGGCCGCCGCCCAAGCCAGCGCAATCTGCCCCACTGCGGCCTCCAGCACCAGCACCGGCGAATCCAGACCCGCGCCCAGCAACGAAGCCAGGTGCTCGCTCCAGGCCTGGCGCTCAGCAGGCAACACCGCCGCAGCCACCCGGCTCAGGCTCCACGCCGCCTCGACCAGTCGCCCAGCGAGGATGTCCTGCTGGCCCGCCAGCCCGGCACGGCTCAGCAGCGAAGCGGCCGTCAACATATCCACAGCCATATCCATGCGCAAATCGTCGCCCGAAGGTGTAAACAGCCCCAGCGTGCCGCCCAGACTGCTGGCCCAGTTCATGGTAGTTTCAAAACGCGGAACAAAAAATGTGTCGCCTGCTTGTGCGGCCCAGGCATGGCGCGCCTGCTGGATCAATTGGGCATAGGGCAGCAGCACCACAGCCTCAGCCGGGTGAATGCCCCGCGCCTGCAAAGCCGCAGCCAGTTTGGCCATGGCCTGTTTCCAGCAAACGATTGGAAGGGTTGCCGCGTTGTCAACGGTATCGGAAAGTGGCATGAAAGAGGAAAAGGTTCTGCAAGGGGTGACAAAAGGAATGCGCAAGGACTCGGAGGTTGACTATCAGGGCAATAGCCGCTGCTTGATCGACAACGTCACTTGCTTTCTGCCACAATAACCACGACTTTAGCCCTATACCGAATCGTAACCATCGTAATTAGACCCAAGGAGCCGTCATGGCGAGCGAACTGATCAAAAATACCACCGATGCCACTTTTGAAGCCGATGTACTGAAATCAGCACAACCTGTACTGGTGGATTACTGGGCCGAGTGGTGCGGTCCCTGCAAAATGATCGCCCCCATCCTCGAAGAAGTGGCTACCGGCTACGCAGGCAAATTGCAAATCGCAAAAATGAATGTGGACGAAAACCACGAGATTCCTGCCAAATTCGGCATTCGCGGCATTCCCACCCTGATGTTGTTCAAGGACGGCCAGCTGGCTGCCACCAAAGTGGGTGCCATGAGCAAGTCCCAATTGACCGCGTTTATCGACCAGCAACTGGCCTGAACATTTTTTTGCACTGGAAAGCAAACTCAAGGGGCCTTGTTTCCTTTCCAGCGCAAACCCACTTTGCAGCATTAAGCCCACCTTCCGGGCAATTGCCGGGCAAGCATCAATCGACTCACTGATTTTCCGCCTGAGTTTCCTGTCATAATGAGCTTTATTCACCAGCGGGCTATCGCCAGCTGGTTCGAGTTCACGGTTTGTAAGCCTTCCCAATCAGCGGCTTCTTTTCAAACCTCCCCCATTTTTTAAATGAACTCCGCAAGGAGTAATTCCATGCACTTAAACGAACTCAAGGCACTGCACGTGTCTGAAGTCCTCAAGCAGGCCGAAGCCCTGGAGATCGAAAACGTCGGCCGTATGCGCAAGCAGGAGTTGATGTTCGCCATCATCAAAAAACGCGCAAAAACAGGCGAAACCATTGTGGCCGACGGCGTGCTGGAAGTGCTCCCTGACGGTTTTGGCTTCCTGCGTGCGCCTGACTCCAGCTACACCGCCAGCACCGACGACATCTACATCAGCCCGAGCCAGATCCGCCGCTTTAACCTGCACACCGGTGACATGATTGAAGGTGAAGTGCGCACGCCCAAAGACGGCGAGCGCTACTTTGCACTGAACAAACTCGACAAAATCAACGACGGCCCGCCTGAAGACAACAAGCACAAGGTCATGTTCGAGAACTTGACGCCTTTGTTCCCCCGGGAGCAGTTCAAGCTTGAGCGCGATATCAAGGGTGAAGAGAACCTCACCAGCCGCATCATCGACATCATTGCGCCCATCGGCAAAGGACAGCGCGCACTGCTGGTGGCGCCGCCCAAGTCAGGCAAGACGGTGATGATGCAAAACATCGCCCACGCCATCGTCGCCAACTACCCCGAAGTGGTCATGATGGTGCTGCTGGTCGATGAGCGCCCCGAAGAAGTCACGGAGATGCAGCGCAGCGTGCGCGCTGAGGTGATTTCATCGACATTTGACGAGCCTGCCGCACGTCACGTGCATGTGGCCGAAATGGTGATCGAGCGCGCCAAGCGCCTGGTCGAACTCGGCAAGGACGTTGTCATTTTGCTGGACTCCATCACCCGCCTTGCGCGCGCCTATAACAACGTGTTGCCCTCCTCGGGCAAGGTACTGACCGGTGGTGTGGACGCCAACGCACTGCAGCGTCCCAAGCGCTTTTTCGGCGCAGCCCGCAATATTGAAGAAGGCGGCAGCCTGACCATCATTGGCACCGCGCTGGTCGACACCGGTAGCCGCATGGACGAGGTGATCTTTGAAGAATTCAAAGGTACCGGCAACTGCGAAATCCACCTGGACCGCCGCCTGTACGAAAAACGCGTGTTCCCGGCCATCCACCTCAACCGCAGCGGCACCCGCAAGGAAGAACTCCTGCTGGCCCCCGAAATCCTTCAAAAATCGCGCATCTTGCGTCAACTGATGTACAACATGGACGAAATCGAGTCCATGGAACTCATGCTGAAAAACATGAGAGCGACCAAGAACAACCATGAGTTCTTCGACATGATGCGTCGCGGCGGCTAGATGGCCCCCGAGGGCCAAATTTCCTTGGGGCAGCCCTTCGGAAAATTGTTTGCTCACATCACTCTTTGTAAGTCCTTGATTTCATGTGATAATTCGAGGCTTCACGGAAAGTGCCTGGAACGGGTCTGGGTGGCTACCGAAACGATGAAAAAGGAAAGATCATGAAAGAAGGCATTCACCCCAATTACCGCGAAGTGTGTTTCCTGGACGTGTCCAACAACTTCAAGTTTGTGACCCGCTCCTGCGTGAACACCAAGGAAATGGTGAAAATGGACGACGGCCGCGAGCTGCCCATGTACAAGCTTGATACGTCCAGCGAGTCACACCCCTTCTACACCGGTACGCAAAAATCCGTGGACAACATGGGTGGCCGGGTCGAGAGATTCCGCAACCGCTTTGGCACTGGGAAAACCGCAGCCAAAGAAGCAGCGCCAGCAGCAGCTCCCGAAGTCGAAGCGGCCAAGTAAGCTGCGAAATAGGCTTTCGCCAGCCTGCAAAAAGCAGCCTGAACTTCAGGCTGCTTTTTTTTCGAAAAAATTTATTGTCTGTTGCTGCTCCACGCTGGCACAGAAGTCGTCATAAAGGTCGTTCAGCCTTCCAATAAGTCATTTCCCTGATCATCAAGCCATTTTGAACAAACCTTCTCCCGCCATCATTGCCCAGTCTGCCGTGCGCCGCCTGCCGCGTCTTGCGCTGCTGCTGTTTTGCGTGGCCTATGTATTGCCAGGCTTCCTGGGGCGTGGGCCCTGGAAAAGCGAGGACATTGCGGCGTTTGGCGTCATGCGCGAGCTGAGCACTTCCGCTGCCAACTGGCTGCAGCCTCAGCTGCTGGGTCATGTCACCGGATTTGACGCACTCGTGCCTTATTGGCTGGGTGCCCTCGCCATCAAATGCCTGCCTTTTCTGGACCCGGCCTTTGCCGTGCGCATTCCGTTTGTCATGCTACTGGCGCTGACGCTGGCAACCACCTGGTACGCCGTCTATTATCTGGCCCGCAGCCCGCAAGCCCAGCCCGTGGCCTTTGCGTTTGGCGGGGAAGCCAGCCCGGTGGACTACGCCCGGGCAATCGCCGACGCCGGAGTGCTGGCGCTCATTGCCAGCCTGGGCTTGGCTCAGTTGTCCCATGAAACCACCCCTGCACTGGCGCAACTGGGCTTTACGGCCCTGGTTTTCTATGCAATGGCGGCCAGCCCGTACCGCCGCGCAACCCAAATTCTGGGCCCTGCGCTGGGTTTGTTGGCAGGCCTTGCTGGACTCGCCCTGAGTGGCGCGCCCACACTGGCTTTGCTGCTCGGCGTGGGCGGAGCGCTGGTGGAATGGACCCACATGCGCTGGGGAGACAAGCGGGCGCAGGCCGCCAGCAAACAACAATCCCGGCAGTGGGTCCTCCTGATCGTTGGCATTACCCTGCTGGTCTCACTGCTGGCTTATAAGCTGGGCGTCTGGCGCTGGCGAATTCACCTGCCCGGCGCCGACAATCAGTCGGCCTGGCAAGACTGGCGCAGCTTGGGGCGCTTGCTGCTGTGGTTTACCTGGCCGGCATGGCCCCTTGCCCTGTGGACGCTCTGGCGCTGGCGCAGGCAACTGGCGAGCCGTCACGTGGCCTTGCCGCTGTGGTTTTCCGGCACGGCCGTGGCAGCCACGCTGACCACCGCAGCGTCTGACCGCAGCCTGCTGCTCAGCCTGCCGCCGCTGGCTGCGCTGGCCGCATTTGCCCTGCCCACGCTCAAACGCAGTGTGGCCTCGCTGATTGACTGGTTCACCCTGCTCTTTTTCACCGGTTGCGCAATCATCATCTGGATCATCTGGATTGCCATGCAAACCGGTGTACCCCGGCAACCCGCTGCCAATGTCGCCAAGCTGGCGCCCGGCTTTGAGCCCAGCTTTTCGTGGCTCGCTTTTTTGGCGGCAGTTGCAGCCACGCTGGCGTGGACCTGGCTGGTTAAATGGCGGGCCGGTGCACAGCGCGCGGCCATCTGGAAATCACTGGTTCTGCCCGCTGGCGGCGCCACGCTGTGCTGGCTGCTACTGATGACGCTCTGGATGCCCTTGCTCGACTATGCGCGCAGCTTGGCACCCTTGTCGCGCCAGATCGCAAGCCTGGTCGACAAGCATGCCTGTGTTGAAATCTACGGCATTGGCAGCGCCCAGGCCGCGGCCCTGCAATACCATGGCCAGCTCGAACTGCGCCAGGCCACCGCGCAAGCGATCTGCCCTTACCTGATCGTGAATGCCAAGGACCAGTCAAGCCTCAGCAATATCGTGAATTTACCGGATTGGGCTTTTCAGGCCACCGTGCGCAGGCCCACGGACAAAAATGAAAATATCCTGCTATTCAAGCGGGTAAGCATCGACAGCCAGGCTAAAACGGTCGACCCCGCGAATGCCCCGAGTCGCCCGTGAGCAAACGCAAAATCATCTGCCGCGCTGGAAAAGTGGAAAGGTGATCCGGGGCCACCACCTGCGGGTGTTTGACACGCCCCACGGCCGCATTGACAAACGGGTCGATGTCTACGACAACGACGTGGAAATCGTCTCCCCAGTCTGAAGCTGGCGAACGCGAGCTGCCGGAAAGATGATTGAAAAGCACGAGCCGCGCCCCAGCTGGCTCTCAATGCGCAATTCGGCGCCGTGGCGCTGGGCGACGTGCTTCACAATGGCAAGACCCAAACCCGTTCCACCGGTCTCGCGTGAGCGACTGCGGTCAACCCGGTAAAACCGCTCGGTCAGGCGCGGCAGGTGTTCAGGTGCAATGCCCGGGCCCGTATCCCTGACTTGGAATTCGCCGCGTCCATCCGCCAGCAGGGCCCAGCTGACCCGGATCAGGCCACCCTCAGGGGTGTAACGCACCGCGTTGGTTACCAGATTGGACATGGCACTGTAAAGCTCGGTTTGTATGCCCGCAATTTCACAAGGGGGGCCGGGCTCAAACTCCAGTTGATGCCCCCGCGGCGCCGTCATGAGCGACAAGGCCCTGGCCTCCTGCTCACACTGTGCCAACAGGGCGCTGGTGGTGACCCAGTCATTGGCGCGGGGGAACGGACCGCCTTCCAGGCGGGACAAGGTCAGCAAGTCGTTGACCAGTGTCTCCATGCGCTGGGACTGCTGCGCCATCAGGGCCAGATAGCGCGTGCGTTCAGCAGCCTTCAGTGGCAGCGTTTGCAGGGTTTCGATGAAGCCGGACAACACGGTTAGCGGCGTGCGGATTTCATGTGACACATTAGCCACAAAATCCCGGCGCATGGCTTCTGCAAGCTCAATATCGGTGATATCGCGCGACAGCAGCAGTTTGCGGCCTTGGCCATACGAGTGCATATGCACCGACAATTTAACCGGTCGTGCTGGCGTGCTGAAATTGCCGGGAATCACCACATCGTTTGAAAAATTGCCAGACGCCAGATAGGCCTTGAAGGCCGGCTCGCGTATCAAATTGGCGATGTACTGCATCACGTCGCGCTTGGCATCAAACCCGAAGTGCTGCGTTGCCGTCTGATTGCACCACTCGATGCGTCCCTGCTCATCCAGCAGCACCACGCCACTCGGTGAAGCTTGTATGGCCGCCAAAAACTCATGCAGGCGTGCCTGGCTTTCCTGATACTGTTGATCGCGATTTCTCAGCAGCCTGCGGTTTCGATCAGCAAGCTCGCCCCAGATGCCAGGCAGGCTCGGTACCCTGCTGGCCAGCACGCCCGGTGTTTCGTTGCTCTGTTCGGCACGCAGCCACCTGAGCAGTCGCGCCGCCCAGAGGCTGTCGAGCACCAGCCAGACGAAAGCGCCCAATAACGGACCCAGCCCCAGCATTGGCGCGAACCCATACTTCGCTGAACTCCACCACCCCAGGCCTCCGCCAACAAGCATGCAGGCGACAAAACTGATCCACCGATTGATCATGACCCGGATGGCGCTGCGGCAACCGGAGCCCGGGCGGCGATCGCCGTCAGCCGATAGCCCGCACCACGAACGGTCTCAACCATGGTAGCGGCAGCGCCCAGCGCCTCACGCAAGCGCTTGATGTGAACATCAACCGTGCGCTCTTCAATGAACACATGGTCGCCCCACACTTTGTCCAGCAAGGCACTGCGGCTGTGGACGCGTTCGGCATGCGTCATCAGGTAGTGGAGCAGCTTGAACTCCGTCGGCCCCAGCTTGAGTTCCTGGTTCTGGTACGAAATGCGGTGCGTTGCCGCATCCAGCACCAACGCACCGACGGTGACGCTGTCGTTGACTGACTCGGGAGCGCGGCGTCGCAGCACCGCACGAATACGAGCCAGCAACTCCTGGGTGGAAAAAGGCTTGGTAATGTAGTCGTCGGCGCCAGCATCCAGCCCGGCCACCTTGTCAGGCTCGTCACCCCGGGCTGTCAACATCAGAATGGGGACGCTCTTGGTACGCTCCTGTTTGCGCCAGTGGCGTGCCAGCGCAAGACCGCTTTGCCCTGGCAGCATCCAGTCCAGCAAGATGACATCAGGAAGAACGGCGTCGAGCTCGCGTTGGGCTGACACGCCATTTTCTGCGAGCACAGGAACAAAACCGCTATGCCTCAAGTTAACCGCAATGAGCTCGGCAATGGCTGGCTCATCTTCAACAATCAACACGCGTGGCAAATGTTTCATCTGGGTTTGATCGGGTCATTACTTCACTGCAGACTCAACCTGCTCCATGGGCGTGTGCCTGATGTCTGCCCCCTTGACGATGTAGATGATGAATTCCGCAATGTTCTTGGCATGGTCGCCCACTCGCTCAATCGCTTTGGCCACAAACAGCAGGTCCAGGCTTGCGGAAATCGTACGCGGGTCCTCCATCATGTAGGTGATGAGCTTGCGCACAAAGCCATCAAACTCCTTGTCAATCTGGTTGTCTTCCTTGAGGATGGAGACCGCTGCGGCGGTGTCCAGCCGGGCAAACGCGTCCAGCGCCTTGCGCAGCAAGCCGGAAGCGAGCTCCGCAGCAATGCGAAGCTCGGAAGAAGGCAAGGCTCGGGCTTCGCCACTTTCGATGATCGACTTGACCATGCGCGCGATTTTGTCGGCTTCATCGCCCACCCGCTCAAGGTTGGCCGTGGTTTTTGAGATGGCGATCAGCAGGCGCAGATCACGGGCTGTGGGCTGGCGGCGCGCAATGATGGAGGACAACTCGCGGTCGATGTCGATTTCCATGGCATTGACGCGCGCTTCTGTTTCTATCACCTGGCCGGCGCTCTCGGTGCTGAACTGGGACAGCGCATAGATGGCCAGGCGGATCTGGGATTCAACCAGGCCGCCCATTTCCATGACACGGGACGATACGCCGTTGAGTTCGCTGTCGAACTGTGTAGACAAGTGTTTTTCAGGCATGTTTTATTCCTCAGTTTCTATCAGCCGAAACGGCCTGTAATGTAGTCTTCAGTTTCTTTGCGCTTGGGCTTGAAAAAGACCTCTTCCGTGGCCCCGAATTCGACCAGGTCACCGAGGTACATGTAGGCCGTGTAATCACTGCAGCGGGCAGCCTGCTGCATGTTGTGCGTCACGATAACCACCGTGTAGTCACTTTTCAACTCGGCAATGAGTTCCTCGATCTTGGCCGTGGAAATCGGATCCAGCGCCGAACAGGGTTCGTCCAGCAGCAACACTTCCGGCTTGATGGCGATGCCGCGGGCAATGCACAGCCTCTGCTGCTGGCCGCCGGACAGACTGGAGCCGCTCTGGTTCAGCTTGTCCTTCACCTCTGCCCAAAGGGCAGCCTTGCGCAGCGCCCATTCCACCCGATCATCCATATCCGAGGCATTGAGGCTGTCGAACAGTTTGACGCCGAAAGCAATGTTTTCGTAGATCGACATGGGAAACGGCGTAGGCTTCTGGAAAACCATGCCCACTTTGGAACGAATCAGCGCGACGTCTTTTTTGGAAGTGAGCAGGTTCTCGCCGTCAAACATGACTTCACCTTCCGCACGCTGCTCGGGGTAGAGCTCGTACATGCGGTTGAAAATGCGCAGCAAGGTTGATTTGCCGCAGCCGGAAGGGCCAATGAATGCAGTGACCTGCTTCTCGGGAATTTCCAGATTGATGCTTTTTAGCGCGTGGAATTTCCCGTAATAAAAATCGAGATTTTTAACCGATATTTTTGACTTTTCCGGTTTCGCGGTGATGGTGTCCATCTTTAACCTTGTCTTGTTGTGGGGTTGGCTGGCGATCAGCTTTTGTGTCAGGCTTTGTTGCGCGTCAACACGCGCGCCAGAATATTCAGCCCGAGTACCGCCAGGGTGATCAGGAACACACCCGCCCATGCAAGTTGCTGCCAGTTCTCATAAGGGCTCATCGCAAACTTGAAGATGATCACAGGCAAACTGGCCATGGGCTGGCTCAAGTCCGAGGTCCAGAACTGGTTATTCAGTGCCGTGAACAGCAAAGGCGCGGTTTCGCCTGCAATGCGCGCTACGGCCAGCAATATGCCCGTCACCACACCCGAGCGGGCGGCTCTGAGCGTGATGCTGGTGATGACCTTCCACTTGGGCGCACCCAGCGCATAAGCCGCTTCGCGCAGACCGGGGGGAACCAGCTGCAGCATGTTTTCCGTGGTTCGTATCACCACCGGAATCACAATCAACGCCAGCGCCAAGACCCCGGCCCAGCCTGAAAATGAATGGAAACGGGACACCACGACAGCGTAAACAAACAGGCCAATCACGATCGACGGCGCTGACAGCAAAATATCATTGACGAACCGTGTCACCGAGGCCAGCCAGCCCTTGGTGTTGTACTCGGCCAGGTAAATGCCGGCCATGATGCCGATCGGTGTGCCCACAAAAGTGGCGAGCAGCACCATCAAAAAAGAACCATAGAGCGCGTTTGCAAGGCCGCCGACTTCGTTGGGCGGGGGCGTCATTTGCGTAAAAGTGGCCAGCGCGATACCCCCTATGCCCAGCCGTATGGTTTCCCACAGTATCCAAAATAGCCAGAACAGCCCGAACGACATGGCCGCCAGGGACATAGCCAGAGCCACCTGGTTGACCCTTTTGCGTCGGGCGAACTTGGCCAGGCGCGCATCCTGCATCACGGCGCTCATGATTTGCTTCCTTCATTCTTTCTCAATTGGGCCAGCAGAAGCTTTGAAAGCGACAACACCACAAAGGTGATGAAGAACAGCACCAGCCCCAGGTAAATTAGCGCCGCCTGGTGCAAGCCATCGGCCGCCTCGGCGAACTCGTTGGCCAATGCCGATGTGATGCTGTTGGCTGCCTGAAACAGACTCAGGGAATCCAGTTGGTTGAAATTGCCTATGACGAAAGTTACCGCCATGGTTTCACCCAGTGCGCGACCCAGGCCCAGCATGATGCTGCCCACCACACCGGCTTTGGTATAGGGCAGCACCACTTTGAAAACGACTTCCCATGTGGTGGAGCCCAGGCCATAAGCCGACTCTTTCAGCAACACCGGCGTGACCTCAAACACATCACGCATGACCGAAGCAATGAACGGGATAATCATGATCGCGAGAATGATGCCCGCCGACAGTATGCCAATGCCGACCGGCGGCCCTGAAAACAGGGCACCCAGGTAAGGCACATTGCCAAAAAGGCTTTGCAGGGGTTGCTGCACATAGGTGGCAAGAATGGGACCAAACACCAGGAGGCCCCACATGCCGTACACAATGGAGGGCACGGCGGCCAGCAGTTCAATGGCGGTCCCCAAAGGCCTTTTGAGCCATGCCGGGGACAACTCGGTCAAAAATAGCGCGATGCCAAAACTCACAGGCACGGCGATCAGCAGGGCAATCAATGACGTGGCAAGCGTGCCATAAATCATGACCAGCCCGCCGTATTCGTTCTTGACCGGATCCCACACACTGTTGGTCAAAAATCCGAGTCCGTACTTGCTGATGGCGGGCCACGCCCCTACCACGAGCGAAGCCAGGATGCCGATCAGCAAGCCCAGCGTCAGCAGCGCCGCCCCCAGAGCGGCCCAGCCGAAAAGCCGGTCCGCCAAAGGGCTTCTGCGCACAGTCTTTACAGGGGAAGGATTACTCATGTCACGTCCGGTCACTTTCGCCGGGTGGTCAAAAGCGGCCCGGCTAGCTGGAAGTGTAAAGGACACGTAAGAAAATCCTGTGGTCCAAGCTGAAGCGGAAAGCCTGCTTACTTGTAAGCGACAGCTTTGCCCGATGTATCCTTGATCTCACCCCAGGCCTTTTCAACGATCGTCTTCACGCTGGCAGGCATGGGCACGTAGTCCAGGTCGGCAGCGGTCTTGTCGCCATTTTTGTAAGCCCAATCAAAAAACTTGAGCGATGCAGCGGCTTGCGCGGGCTTGTCCTGCGCTTTATGCATCAGGATGAAAGTTGCACCCGTAATCGGCCAAGAGTCCTTGCCCGGCTGTTCAGTCAGGATCTGATAAAAGCTCTTGGACCACTCGGCGCCGGCAGCGGCGGCCTTGAATGACGCGTCATCAGGCGACACGAAGTTGCCGGCAGCATTTTTCATTTGGGCAAACGTCATTTTGTTCTGTTTGACGTAGGCATATTCAAGGTACCCAATCGAATTGGGCAGACGGCCCACAAACGCGGCCACGCCTTCATTGCCCTTGCCACCCGCACCCACGGGCCAATTCACGGCCGTACCTTCACCCACTTTGGTCTTCCACTCGGCGTTAACTTTGCTCAGGTAGTTGGTGAAAATAAAGCTGGTACCCGAACCATCTGCGCGACGAACCGGCGCGATGGCCGCATCAGGCAGCGCCATCGTAGGGTTCAATGCCTTGATGGCAGGATCCGTCCACTTGGTGATTTTGCCCAGATAGATGTCACCCAGCACCTGACCACTAAGCTTGAGCTGACCCGGTGCAATGCCCTTGATATTGACGACCGGCACCACGCCACCGATCACGGTCGGAAACTGCATCAACCCCTTCTTGGCGAGCTCGTCATCCTTCAGCGGCATATCTGATGCACCAAAATCCACCGTTTTGCTATCGATCTGCTTGATGCCAGCGCCCGAACCCACCGACTGGTAGTTGATCTTGACACTGGT
>DASUIO010000279.1:0-6413 GCA_036279755.1 Polaromonas sp.
CCTATGACCGACCCACTCCACATCGTCTGCCCGCATTGCCACACCACCAACCGCGTTCGCGCCGACCAGCTCGGCAGCGAGCCGACCTGCGGCAACTGCAAGAAGGCGCTTTTTACCGCGCATTCTGCAGCGCTGGATGAAGCGGCGTTTGACAAACACATCGGCCGCAACCAAATTCCGGTGCTGGTTGATTTTTGGGCGCCGTGGTGCGGCCCGTGCCGCTCGATGGCGCCTGCTTACGAGCAGGCAGCAGCACAACTGGAGCCGCATGTGCGGCTGGCCAAAGTCGATACCGAAGCCGTGCCCAATCTGGGTGCGCGCTTCAACATTCGCAGCATTCCGACGCTGGCGCTGTTTAAAAACGGCCGCGAAGTGGCGCGGCAGCCCGGCGCAATGGGTGCCGCGGACATCGTGCGCTGGGTGCAATCTCACCTGCGCTGATCGCAACAAAAAAAGCCAGGAAGCTCAGCCCTTGCAAACTGAAATTCCTGACTTCCTGCAGAGACACTTCAGGCGCTTTGGGCGCCTGAAGTGTTCTTAACGGCGTCCACGACGGTCGTTCTGCATCATCCGTTCCACCTCGTCGCGCAGCGCTGTGAGTTCATTTCGCAGTTGACGGCGTTCTTGCTGGGTAACGACACCGTCAGACTTGAACATGGCCTCGTGGCGTTGAATGCCACGCTCCCGATTGAGCAACCTGCGCGCTTCGCGCTGGGTGATGCGACCGGAGCGAACGCCCTCGTCAATGCGCTGGCTGATCTGGAATTGACTATTGTCGATGCCGGGTGTGTTGCCGGCATTGCCGGGCTGCCCAACGACGTCACGGTTGGCGATCATGCGTTCAACCTCGGCGTTCAGGCCATCCAGGTCCGCCCTCAGCTGCTGGCGCATTTGGGGCGTGACATTTCCGCCTGATTTGTACTGGCTTTCGCGCATTGCAATTTCACGGTCACGGCGATAGAGCTCTCGCGCCTCGGAAGGCGTGATCTGGCCGGACGCCAGGCCTTGCTGGATGCGGGCACTGATCGCTTGTTGCGCACTGTCAATAGCGGGCGTGTAAGTGCCTTGAGCCATGGCCGGGGAAAGTCCCAGGCCAGCGAACAAGGCTGATGCCAATAAAGAAGCAGTTAAGAATTTCAATTTCATAAGGTTTCCCGACTTTGTGGACTGAAGAACAACTCGTTGAGAAATTTGCAGTAGATGGAACGGAATCCAGGTTCGACAAACGGCTGCTGGAGCGGCTTCTGAATCGCTGCTTTTCCAAAGCTCCTTTGTGATTCAGTGAGTTCATTGTTGTCCTGCATTTGTTAACGCCGTGTAAGACAAACAGAGATTTACCCGGTATTTACTTCGCGACTTCATTGGTATCGAAATGCGCTTGTTGCCGCCAATGACGAGCGCAATACACTGTCGTAACTGCCCGCGCCGTAAATCCCGATGATCTGTGGCGAACCGACAGGCGATGGAGATACCCTATTTTTGAGGGCCATCCACGCCCCTGGAATGGACTGTGACCTATGTATCTGAAACGTATCTATGACTAATGCCCAATGGTTTTTGATGGTGGGCGGGCTGTTGCTTGTCATGGGCCTCACGTTCACCGTCCTCAAGCGCTCGCCGATCACGGCTGCCATTATTTATCTGGCTGTGGGGCTGGTGGTGGGCCCGAGCGGGCTCAATTTATTTCATTTCAATCCGCTCAAGGAGTCGGCGCTGCTGGAAACGCTGACCGAAGTGGCGGTATTGATTTCGCTATTTTCTGCCGGCGTCAAGATGCCGGTACCGTTCAATTTTGTCCGCTGGCGCACACCGATCCTTCTGGCGACCGTTTCCATGACCATTACCGTCGCGATGGTCGCTGCCTTTGCCTATTACGTGCTGGGCCTGCCCTTGGGTGCAGGCGTGCTGTTGGGCGCGATCGTTGCACCTACCGATCCGGTGCTGGCAACCGACGTGCAAATCCGCCACCCCGGAGACCGCGACCAGTTGCGCTTTACCCTGACCTGCGAGGCGGGCATGAACGACGGCAGCGCTTTCCCGTTTGTGATGCTGGGATTGGGGATGCTCGGCCTGCACAATCTCGGCGAGTTTAGTCTGAACTGGGTATTGGTCGATGTGCTTTGGGCCACATTCGGTAGCATTGCCATCGGCGTCGTCGGGGGTGTTGCGCTGGCTCGTCTAGGGTGGAAACTGCGTCGTGAACCACACAAACATGAACTGTTGGACGACTTCCTCGGCCTCGGGCTGATTGGTGTCGTCTATGGTCTGACCGTGATGCTTCACGCCTGGGGGTTTCTGGCGGTTTTTTTCGCCGCCGTCGCACTACGCCAGACCGAGCTGAAGCTGGCCAAAGCAACTCCAGATGCCGTTGACGATCGCACATTCCAGGAAAGCGTAGCCACAAATACCCCTGCAGGCACTGATCCTGATCCCGAACCACTGCCAACGGTCAGCGAGGGATCGCTGGTATTCAAGGAACATCTGGAGAGGCTCTCGGAATTGGTCCTGATTCTCCTGATCGGTGGCAGCCTGTTCCTGAGTTCGTGGAGGTGGGATGCGGTAGGGCTGGCCTTGTTTTTGTTTGTGGTTGCGCGCCCGATAAGCGTCCTCATCGGTCTGTTGGGCACGCGCACCACATGGCGGGTAATGGGTATGACTGGCTGGTTCGGAGTGCGCGGGATCGGCTCTCTCTACTATCTGATGTACGCCATACAGCACGGGCTGCCCGAGCCGCTGGCCTTGCAATTGATTCAACTGACACTGATTGTGGTGACGCTCTCCATTCTTCTGCACGGCATCAGCGTCAAACCGTTAATGGGCCGCTTCTGGCGGCGCGGCAAGACCTAATACGGCAACCCCAGAAGCACAAATGGGATCATGGCCTGCTTCGTGAGTGCTACCGCCACGATATAGGCAAAGGTTGCCAGCGCGGCAACGAATGCCCAAATGCGCACCGCCTTCGTTTTACCCCGTTTGAGTGCCACGGTGCCGAGCCCGATATACGCGAGCAGTGCGAAAACCTTGGCCGTCAACCAGGGTTGAACAAAGGGGTACTGAGCACTCCAGAAGACCATGATCAATGCGCTGCTCAGCAGTAGCGTATCGACAATATGCGGCAAAACCTTGACCCAGCGCTGTTGCAGCATGTCCGATTCGCGCAGCATCCAGATGCCGCGCAACAGGAAAAAACTGCCGCTTGATACAGCGCAGGTGATGTGAAGGTATTTGACGAAAAGGTAGTTCACAGCGAAGTGTGAATGATTATCCCGTCACATGGAAATCAATCACGATTTCGCCCGGCGCGCGCGAGACATACGCAATCTTGACCTGGTCGCCATAGTGGCCATTGATCTGCGACAGCAAGGGCAAGGGATCATGGTCGTTGCAAAAGCGCATGGTCTCGCCGGCTTGCAGCGCCTCCAGCGCGCCAAAAATCGCGGCATGCCGGAATCGCTTGGCGACGCCGCGTGCATCGAACGGGTAAACGCCTTCGGCAACAACAGGAAGGGAACAATTGTGTGTCATGGTCATACTCCAGATAGTGCAGTGAATGTAATGAATCAAGGAGGCCAGCCTTGACTGGCCTCTTCAAATGACGGCTGATCAAATGACGATCAAGCCTCTTTGGCGCGCCCCACAGCCACAGGTGCCAGCTGTTTGCGTTTGCCGCCCGTGAGCAAACGTATCGCAAACACGGTCAGGAAAAGGGTTCCGATTGCGAAGACCACATCGCCCGGCACCCGCATCCAGACCAGAGTTTCCATGAGAGGCGAATGAATGACTTCCGGTGAGCGGGCAAACCACATGCCCTTGGTTATGCTGGCCCAGGCCTGGTAGATACCGGCGGGCACCAGCGAGATGAACACCATCATGCCCAAGCCGATATTGAGTGACCAGAACATCGGAGCCAGCAGCCTGTCAGACCATGCGGCACGATCGGAAAGGCCGCGCAGACAGAACAGCAGCAGGCCAATACCCAACATGCCATACACGCCGAACAGCGCTGCATGGCCGTGAGCGGCCGTCATGTTGAGCCCCTGCATGTAATACAGCGCAATCGGCGTATTGATCGAGAAACCCAGCAAGCCTGCGCCCACCACGTTCCAGAAACCGACGGCGATAAAGCACAGGATTGGCCACTTGTAGGCCTGCACCCAGGGCGCCGACCTGGAGCGTTGGTAATTGCGATAGGCTTCGAAGCCAATCATCGCCAATGGGACCACTTCCAGTGCCGAGAACATCGCACCGATGGCAATTACAAAGGTCGGTGTGCCGGTGAAGTACAGATGATGCAAGGTGCCCAGAATGCCGCCAAACAGGAACACGATGGTTTCCAGCACGATCGCGCTGTTGGCGGTGGTGGCACGGATCAAGCCGAGACGTGTGAACAGCAAGGCAATGACTGCCGTGGCGAACACTTCAAAGAAGCCTTCCACCCACAGGTGGACCAGCCACCAGCGCCAGTACTCGATCATCGAGTAATGGGTATGTTGACCCCAGGTCAACGACGTCGCATAGAAGCCACCGATGCAGAGCGCTGCCAAAAATACCATTGCAATCAGGCCGCGGCTTTCGGAAGGCTTTTTCAGTGCAGGCAGCAGTCCGCGTCCGAGCAGCGTGACCCAGAACAGCAAACCAACAAACAGCAGAATTTGCCAGATACGGCCCATGCTGGTGAATTCCAGGCCTTGGTTGCCGATCCAGAAGCTGAAGTTATTTCCCAGGTGCTGCAAGGTGCCGATCCAGCCAAAGGCGGTGGAGCCGACCACGATGAACAGCAGCGCATAGAACAGCACATCGACACCCAATTTTTGGTACTTCGGCTCATGGCCCGATATTGCAGGCGCAATGTACAAACCCGTCGCCAGCCAGGCGGTAGCGATCCACAACACTGCGAATTGGGTGTGGATGGTACGGCTCACCGTAAAGGGCAGGATCTGCGCCAGCGGAAAGCCGAAGAAGCTCTGGCCCTCGACCGCATAGTGGGCGGTAATCACCCCCATGCCGACCTGCGCCAGGATCAGGCCGATCACTACATAGAAGTATTTTCGGGTCGCCTTCATCGACGGTGTCGGCTTCAAGTCGAACAAGGGATCGGCTTTGAGCGGGGTCGGATCGCCTTCTTCTTTGCTGATCGAGTGGTAAAAAATCATGCCGGCAATGGCCGCGATCATGAAGATGATGCTGGCGATCGACCAGATCCCCGCACCGGCTGTCGGCGTGTTGTCGACCAGCGGCTCGTGCGGCCAGTTGCTGGTGTAGCTCAGATCGGATTCACCTGGCCTGTCGGTGGCGGCCGACCATGCGGACCAGAATATAAAGGCTGGCAGTGCTTGCAGATCAACGGGGTCGGGCAACGAGCCTGCGTTCATCGCATATTGTTCGCGCAACTTGTCGAGTGACGCCTCATTGCCAAACAGTCCGGTGTAGTGCTGTACGACTTGCTGGATCGCCTCAGCGCGCTCAGGCGATAGCGTGATGACGCCGGTTTCGGCATCGTACGTATTGCGTCGCATCTCGATTTTGAGACGGGCGTTCAGTTCGCCTTGCTGCCCGACGCCCAGTTGCTCAAAGGGTTTGCCGAAATCACGCTGCGCCCACACCGCGCGCAATGCCAGCGCCTCACGATGCAGCCAGTCAGCCGACCAGTCCGGCGCCACATAGCTGCCGTGGCCCCATACCGAGCCCAACTGCTGACCACCGGCCGAAAGCCAGGCTTCCTGCCCGCGTTGGACCTGTCCTTCGGAAAATAGCACCGTACCCTTGGTGCTGATGACTTGTTTTGGAATCGGCGGCGCTGTCAGGTAAATCTCTGTTCCGACCCAGCCTAAAACGGCAAAGGACAGGACACAGATGACGGCGAGCCAGGTCCAGAGTTTGCGTGTAGCGTGCATGGCAAATTTTCTTTGTTGGAGTTGATAAAAAGGTGACGGATCAGATTCCATCAAAGGTGTATTCTATATACATCATATAGAACATGCAACATAAATACATCTTATATTCACCACAATTGCCACAAAAAAGGTGCCAAACCTATAAAATCAATGCAGCATTAAAGGGATACAAAATGAGGCGTCAACTTCTCTCTCACCGGACTCTCGTCGCGCCATGAGACTGACCACCTACACCGACTACGCGCTGCGCACCTTGATGCACCTCGCTGCCAATCGGGATCGGCTGGTGACGATTCAGGACATCGCGGATGCGCATGGCATCGCCAAAAACCATTTAACCAAGGTGGTGCATCAACTCGGCCTTCTGGGTGTCATTGAAACCGTGCGGGGCCGCAATGGCGGAATCCACCTGGGCGCGGAGCCGGCGCAGATCAATATCGGTGCCGTGGTACGCAGTACCGAGCCTGATTTTTTCATGGCGGAGTGCTTTGACAAAAACAAGAACGAATGCATTTACAG
>DASUIO010000280.1:0-6870 GCA_036279755.1 Polaromonas sp.
GTCGGTCAGGGTCTGCGCCGGAGCGACGGTGATGGAGTCGCCGGTGTGGATGCCCATGGCGTCGAAGTTTTCAATGGAGCAGACGATGATGCAGTTGTCGTTTTTATCACGCACCACCTCCATCTCGTACTCTTTCCAGCCAATCAGCGATTCATCAATCAGCAGCTCTTTGGTTGGGGAGAGATCCAGACCGCGTTCGCAAATCTCTTCGAACTCTTCGCGGTTGTAGGCGATACCGCCGCCGGTGCCGCCCATGGTGAAGGATGGACGAATGATGCACGGATAGCCCACGTCAGCCGCGACGGCCAGCGCTTCTTCCATGTTGTGTGCAATACCGGAACGCGCGGTGTCGAGGCCGATTTTCTTCATCGCCACGTCGAAGCGGCGACGGTCTTCTGCTTTATCAATCGCGTCGGCGGTCGCGCCAATCATGGTCACGCCGAACTCGGCCAGCACGCCCTGACGCTCCAGCTCCAGCGCGCAGTTCAGCGCCGTCTGGCCGCCCATGGTGGGCAGCACGGCGTCGGGCCGCTCCTTGGCGATGATCTTCTCGACCGTCTGCCAGGTGATCGGCTCGATGTAGGTGACGTCGGCCGTCGCCGGATCGGTCATGATCGTCGCCGGATTGCTGTTGATCAGAATGACTTTGTAGCCTTCTTCGCGCAGCGCCTTGCAGGCCTGCACACCAGAATAGTCAAATTCGCAGGCCTGGCCAATGATGATCGGGCCAGCGCCAATGATGAGGATGGATTTGAGGTCTGTGCGCTTAGGCATTCTTCTTCTCCAGGGCTTGTTCCATCAGCACCGTGAAACGGTCAAACAAATACGAAATGTCATGCGGACCCGGCGATGCTTCAGGGTGACCCTGGAACGAGAACGCAGGCTTGTCGGTGCGAGCCAGGCCCTGCAGCGTGCCATCAAACAGGCTGATGTGCGTGGCTCGCAGGTTGGCGGGGAGGCTTTTCTCATCGACAGCAAAACCGTGGTTCTGGCTGGTGATGCTGACGCGCTGGGTGTCAAGGTCTTTAACCGGATGGTTGGCGCCGTGGTGACCGAACTTCATCTTGAAGCTTTTGGCGCCACTGGCAAGCGCCATGATCTGGTGGCCCAGGCAGATGCCGAAGGTCGGGATGCCGGTTTCGATCAGTTCACGCACCGCCTCAATGGCGTAGTCGCAAGGCTGGGGATCACCCGGGCCGTTGGCCAGAAAAATGCCATCGGGTTTGAGCTTGAGCGCGTCAAAGGCCGAGGTCTGGGCCGGCACCACCGTGACGCGGGCGCCACGCTCGGCCAGCATACGCAGGATATTTCTCTTCACGCCGAAATCAAAGGCCACAACGTGGAATTTTGGCGTGATCTGCACGCCGTAACCCGATCCCAATTTCCACTCGGTCTGCGTCCACTCGTAGGTCTGCTTCACTGACACGACCCTGGCCAGATCCAGCCCCACCATGCTGGGCGCGCCTCTTGCGGCCGCTACCGCCTTGTCGATGGCGGGCTGGCTGACAGGCTCGCCCTGAGCGAGCGCCAAAATGCATCCGTTCTGGGCGCCCTGGGTACGCAGGTGACGCGTCAGTTGGCGAGTATCAATGCCGGCAATCGCGACCGTTTTTTCCTTGACCAGGTACTCGGCCAAGGTCATGGACATACGGAAGTTGGATGCCAGCAATGGCAAGTCCTTGATGATCAGGCCGGCGGCATGGATCTTGTCGGCTTCGACGTCCTCGGCATTGACGCCGTAGTTGCCAATATGGGGGTATGTGAAGGTGACGATCTGCTGGCAGTAGCTCGGATCCGTGAGGATTTCCTGGTAGCCGGTCATGGCGGTATTGAACACCACCTCGCCGATCGTGGAGCCCGCAGCTCCAATCGAATTGCCAATAAAGACCGTGCCGTCTGCGAGCGCCAGAATGGCGTGAGGGGTATTTCCCTGTAGAGACAAAAGCACTGGGTTCTCCGGTTTGGTTACGGTTCGCCCAAGCGTACACAAGAAACGTCTCTGTAAAGACTCTTGCAGGCTGCTTTTGTGAGGGTGTTGGCTTTGAATGCGCTCGGGCGACGCTGTGTTTTGAAAAGCCTCTGAGTATAACCTGCCATCGCACTTTTCACTGCGTGTACCATGCTGCCCCCGATGCCCTATCCGGCCTTTGAGCCATCGTGCTGAGCGAGTGCGCTCGCATGCAGGCAGATGGCGGCAGCGGCGGCGACGTTGAGCGATTCTTCACCGCCAGGCTGGTCTATGCGAACGGTCAGGCTGGCTCTTGCCATCAGCTCGTCGCTGACGCCCTGCCCTTCATGGCCCATGGCCCAGGCGCAGGGCATGGGCAATTTTTGCTGGTGCAGAAAGCTGCCGTGGTGCGAGCTGGTGACCACGATGGGAACCGCCAGCCCAGCCAGTGCGCCAGCTTCTACGCCCTCCACCAGGCGCAAGGAAAAATGAGCGCCCATACCGGCTCGCAGCACTTTGGGCGACCAGAGCGCGGCCGTGCCTTTGAGTGCAATGATCTGGCGAAAGCCGAACGCTGCCGCACTGCGCAGAATGGAACCCACATTGCCGGCATCCTGCACCCGGTCCAGAATCACCGAGGCGGCATCCAGCCGCAGTTCTGGCGCGGCAGGCAGATCCAGCACAAATCCCATGCGCGCGGGCGACTCCAGGCCGCTAATTTCCGGCAGCAATGCGTCTGAAACTACTACGTTTTTGATAGCTGTTTGTGTCCATTCAACGGGGGCTAGAGGCCAAAATGATTCTGAAAATACGGCAATCACCGGTTTGAGCCCACGGGCAAACGCTGCACGGCACAGATGATCCCCCTCCAGCCAAATCCGCTGTTGCTTGCGGTAAGCCGTGCTGTCTTGCGAGAGCTTGCGCAACTCCTTGATGAGCGGGTTATCGCGTGACGTGACCTGCGTGACGGGGACGGAAAAACCAGTATTCATCTCAGCACCTCGGCCACTGGCGCAAACGACCTTCGGTGCTGGGGGCAGGCGCCATGCTCACGCAATGCGGCCAGATGTTTGACCGTGCCATACCCCTTGTGGGCGGCAAAACCGTATTGCGGATATTCGAGGTGAAACTCGGCACACCATTGGTCGCGGTACACCTTGGCCAAAATAGATGCGGCGGAAATGCACGGCACCAGGGCGTCGCCTTTGACAATCGCCTCAGCCAGAATGCTGATTGGCGGCAGGCAGTTGCCGTCAACCAGCACTTTGTTGGGCTTGAGCCGCAGGCCCTCAACCGCCCGCTTCATGGCGAGCATCGTGGCCTGCAAAATATTCAAGGCGTCAATTTCTTCAACGCTCGCTTGGGCAATGGAGCAGCACAGCGCTTTGGCGCGGATTTCGTCGTACAGTTTTTCACGCCGCAAGGCCGTGAGTTTTTTGGAATCAGCCAGACCCTTGATGGGATTCAATTCATCAAGGATGACGGCTGCCGCCACCACTGGCCCGGCCAAGGGCCCACGCCCCGCCTCGTCAACACCCGCCATCAGCCCGGGAATGTACCAGGACAAGGAGGTTTGCTCAGCCTTCAAGAATTTTCTGGATCGCATTGCTTGCCAATTGTGAAGTGTCGCGCTGCAGCTCGGCATGCAGCTTTGTGAATCGTTGCTCAACCGCCGTTATTTTGTCAGGTGCCGAGGATATAGCCTCGACCCAGTCCAGCAGCGCCGCCGCCAGCGCCTCGGGCGTAGCTGCATCCTGCAGCAATTCGGGCACGACAAAATCCCGGCAGAGGATGTTGGGCAGCCCAACCCAGGGCTGCAGCTTTTTGCGCTGCATGATCTGCCACGACAACCAGTTCATGTTGTAGGCAATCACCATGGGCCGCTTGAACAAGGCGGCTTCCAGCGTAGCGGTACCGCTGGCGATCAGCGTGACATCGCAGGCCGCCAGCACCGCGTGGGACTGGCCCTCAACAATCTGCAGATCAGCCCGCAAGCCGACCTCATCGGCCAGCCGCTCAATCTGGCCTTTCAGGGAGGGAACCGCAGGCACCATGAATTTAATAGCGGGTCGCACCTGTTTGACGAGCGCCGCAGCCTTGAAGAACCGGGTGGCCAGATATTTGATCTCCGACTCACGGCTGCCCGGCAAGATGGCAATGACCGTATCCCCATCCCGCAAGCCCAGCTTGCGCCTGGCCGCTGGCCGGTCCGGCTGCATGGGAATGACGCTGGCCAGCGGATGCCCCACATAGGTAGCAGCAATCCCGTGAGCGGCCAGCAATGCAGGCTCAAACGGAAAAATGCACAGCACGTGATCCACACTGCGCCTGATTTTCTCTACGCGGTCTGCGCGCCAGGCCCACACCGACGGGCTGACAAAATGAACGGTCTTGATGCCTTGGCTTTTAAGCGCAGCCTCAAGATCAAGGTTGAAATCGGGTGCATCCACACCGATGAAAATATCCGGGCGCTGACCAGCTTCGTTGAGCAGCCGGTTTTTCAGTTGCTCACGGATGCCGACGATTTCACGGTAATGGCGGAGCACCTCGACATAACCACGCACCGCCAGCTTGTCGCTGGGCCACCAGGCTTGAAAACCCCGGCTCGCCATCTGCGGCCCACCTATGCCGCTGCACGTCAGTGCTGGCCAGCGCGCCTTGAGGCCATCAAGCAGCAAACCCGCCAGCAAATCACCGGAGGTCTCGCCGGCAACCATGGCCACCTTCGGCGCAAACGACATGAACGACTACCGGACGATACCGCGCCGCGGCGAGGTTTGCTGCAAAAAGGAGAGCATCATCTCCACATCCGGTAAAGACTCCGGATACTCTTTTGTCAAATCGGCAATGCGCAGCTTGGCTTGCTCCAGCGTCAGATCGTCTCGGTAAAGCGCCTTGTGCATGGCCTTGACAGCTGAAATACGCTCGGCCGAAAAACCGCGCCGGCGCAGCCCTTCAAAATTCATGGAGCGCGCTTGCGCGGGCTGGCCCTGGCACATCACAAAAGGCGGTAAATCGGCAACCAGTACGGAAGACAGGGCCGTAAAACAGTGTGCACCGATCCTCACGAATTGGTGCGCCAAGGTAAAGCCACCCAGAATGGCCCAGTCACCCACATGCACGTGACCGGCCAGCTGGGCGTTGTTGGCAAAAATGGTGTGTTTTCCCACCACGCAGTCATGCGCAAGATGCACATAAGCCATGATCCAGTTGTCGTCGCCGACACGCGTCACGCCGCCACCGCCCGGTGAGCCGATGTTGAAGGTGCAAAATTCGCGAATGGTGTTGCCGTCGCCGATCACCAGCTCGCACGGCTCACCCGCGTATTTCTTGTCCTGCGGAATCGCGCCCAGCGAGTTGAACTGGAAAATATGGTTGTCGCGGCCTATCGTGGTATGGCCTTCAATCACGCAGTGGGCACCAATGCGGGTGCCGGGCCCTACCCTGACGTGGGGGCCGATGACGGTATAAGGGCCCACGCTGACCGAGCTGTCCAGTTCGGCCATGGGATCAACGAGGGCCGTGGCATGAATGCCCGGCGCGGCGACTGACGACATCATATCGACACGCTCACGCAATTTTGCGCACGGTGCACATGAGTTCGGCCTCGCAAGCGATGTTGTCGCCGACGCGTGTCACGCCCTTGAACTTGAAAATGCCGGATTTCACGCGCTCCAGCGTGACGTCCATGATCAACTGGTCACCGGGTTCGACAGGCCGCTTGAAACGGGCCCCGTCAATGCCGGCAAAATAATAAACCGTCTTGTCATCGGGGGTCTCGCCCAAGGTATTGAAGGCCAGCAAGGCAGCCGCCTGCGCCATGGCTTCGAGCATCAGCACCCCCGGCATGACGGGATGGTGGGGAAAGTGCCCCACGAAAAACGGTTCATTGATCGTGACGTTTTTGAGCGCCTTGATTCTTTTTCCTTTTTCTATTTCGAGCACACGGTCGACCATCAAAAAAGGATAGCGATGTGGCAGCTGCTTGAGAATTTGGTGAATGTCCATCATGATTTTTTTTCGGATGTGTCTTGAATGCGCAATATGGATTTTTCAGCCTGTTTAAGTCTTTCACGTAAAACGTGAAGCTGCTTGAGCGTTGCAGCATTTTTTTCCCAGGCAACATTGTCGTCGATGGGGAAAAAACCAGTGTAGTGCCCAGGCTTCAAAATGGATCGCGTCACAATGGATGCCGCCGAAACATTCACATGATCAGCCAGGCTCAAGTGGCCCAACACAATGGCGCCTCCGCCCACCGTGCAATGCGCACCAATCGTTGCGCTGCCGGCGACGCCAGCACAACCGGCCATGGCGGTGTGCTTGCCGACCCGGACGTTGTGACCAATCTGCACCAGGTTATCGAGCTTGACGCCGTCTTCCAGCACCGTGTCTTGTAAAGCACCCCGGTCAATGCAGGTGTTGGCGCCGATTTCCACATCATTGCCGATGTGTACCGCGCCAAGTTGCTCGATCTTGACCCACTGGCCGTCGTGCGGCGCAAAGCCGAAGCCATCAGCACCGATGACCGCGCCAGGATGAATGATGCAGCGCTCACCAATACGGCAGCCATCTGCCACGGTGACCCGGGCTGACAGGCGACTGTCGGCACCAATAAACACCTGGCGACCGATGACACAATGTTCCGAAATGCGCGCCCCCGCCTCAATCACGGCACCTGCCGCAATACAGGCAAACGCTCCGATGGAAACACCCGAGCCAATCGTGGCTCCGGGATCGATCGAAGCGCTGGGATGGATGTGCGGCGGCGCGGCGGGGAAATGCCGCCGCTTCCAAAGCTGCGTGATCAGCGCAAAGTAATGGTAGGGATCGTCCACCACGATGCAGGCACCACGACTTATAGCGGCCTCACGGGCACCAGGCGCCACCACCACGCAGGCGGCAGCAGACTGTGCGAGCTTGCC
>DASUIO010000281.1:0-2886 GCA_036279755.1 Polaromonas sp.
TTGACTCTTCGATGATGCGAAAGTAGGGCAGGGCGAAATCACCCGGGATGCCAAAAATCTGGCTTGCGCCGTGGCGTTTGAGTGCGTGCAGCAGGGCTTCGGTGAGGTTCATCAGGACTCCAGGCGACAGGAAAGAGCCCATTGTCAGTCGGATGTCACGCAGTTTTCGCTCGAATAGTGCCAAAAAGCGACTTGAGCGCGCAGTTTTCCTGCGCCAACCGGTCGGCTGCTGGAGGAAAGAGAACTAAGCGCCAACAGTCCCGAAGTTCTCCGGCATTTGCAGCGCCACGACTTCGCCGCGCGCTGTTGCCACGCCAGCGACCAGCACCGTGGTCTGCACAACCACCTTGCGGCCCTTGATCTCCTTGACGCGGCCCCGAATTTCGATGGAACCGGTGATCGGGGTGGGCTTGAGGAAGTCCACGTGCAGCGAGCCGGTAACGAAGCGGAACGGAGGCAGCGTGTCCATCTCCCGCCCTTCAGCGCGGTACATGGCGGCGGCGGCCGTGCCGGTGCTGTGGCAATCGATCAGCGAGGCGATCAGCCCGCCGTAGGCGAAGCCCGGCACCGACATGTGCCAGGGCTCAGGCGTGAAATGGGTGACTGTTTCATCGCCCTCCCAGAAGGTCTTGATTCGGTAGCCGTGCGTGTTCAGACGGCCACAGCCGTAGCAGTGAGCGACGTTTTCAGGGTAGTAATCCTGGAAGGCTTTCATGATTTCTCCGGGGTTGGTTGCAGGAACATCAAAATCTGCGGCCAGTAGGGCACATGCCGCGTGGCCAGCCAGCGGCGCGTGAAGTGCTCCGGGTGGGCAAACGCCGACACGCTCACAACCGCGCAGAGGTCGCCCCTGCGCGAGGCGCTGAGTAGCACGGCCACGCCGTCCACCGAATGACTTGGCGCTGCCAGTCGAGCGCGCTGTCCAGATCCTGCGCCAAGCGGGGCAGCGAGTTGTAGCCATCGCGGTCGCTGCGGCCATGGTTGCGTGACTCCGTCAGCAGCACGGCATAACCCGCGCGGTGCAGCTGACGCAGGCCTGGCAGCAGCATTGCGACAAGCGCAGCAACCAGGCCGACAGTCACCGGTATTTTCGGAGATAAGCGCTTTCAAACCAGCGCTTGGCCCAATGGAACAAGCGCGAGGAGGGCAGGATGATATTGTGCTGCGGCGTGCGCCAGACCAGCGTGCCTTGGTCGATGGCGTCGATGATGCAGATCAGCTCCACCTTGAAGGTGGCGTTCGGTGTCTGGCCGCGCAGGCCGGTCAACAGGTTCTCCGCGGCCGCTGCCGCTTGCAGGTCGGCCATGTGGGCTTGCTTGGGCATCCAGTCGGGGCCGGGGAAGCTGCCCGAATCGCCGACCACGTACGTGTGCTCGGCGCCTGCGACGCGGCACTGCGCATCGGCCTTGAGCATGCCACCTGGCGAGCGCGCCAAATCGGTCTGGTCGAACCACGCGTTGCCGGTCATTCCGGGCATGAAGAGAACCAGGTCCGCCGGGAATTCGCCGCCCTCGGTAACGACCTTTTCCGCCTCGAAGCGTTGCAGCTTGTGGCCTAGGTGCGTGCGGATGTTGCGGCGGGCCATCTCGCCCAACAGATGCTGCACGGCCTTGGCGCCCAGGCGGTTGCCGGGCTCTTTGGACGGATTGAAGAACACCAACTCAAAGCGGTCGCGCCGCCTCTCGCGCTTGAGCTGCTCGTCGATGCCAAACAGGAACTCGAACATCGGCCCGCCGCGCACTGCGCTGGGCTCGTTGGGGTTGCCCGCAAAGCCGACGGCAATGGTGCCTCCCTGCAAGGCGCGCAGGCGGTCACGGATTTTTTCAGCGGCGGCAATTCCTTCGCACGGCGTGATCGCGTGTTCGATCCCCGGCAGTTTTCTGATGAAGCGCCCGCCACTGGCGATCACCATCGCGTCGTTGCGCACTTCGCCAGCCGTCGTGTCGGCCACGCGGCCGCCTTCGCGCAAGCCTGTGACCTCTGCCGCAATGTGTCGCACTTTCATGCGGGCAAAAAAGTTCGCCAGCGGCACCACCAACTGCTCGCGTGTGCGCAAGCCGCTGGGAATCCAGATGATGCCGGGCAGGTAATGCAGCTCTGCACGCGGGGCGATGAGTGTGATCTCGGCCTGCGCGTCGCGCTTGCGGAGTTCGCGCACGCTGGACAGTGCGCCGAACCCGGCACCAATGACGCTGATCTTCAACGGTGTATTCATGTGGGCACTAAAAAACCAGGTGCCGGCGCAGGCTTGGCGGGAAGCTGTTCGACTCGCGCCAGAAACTCGTCGCGCGACAGGCCCGCAAAAAACGGATGCCAGCGCCGCTGCTCCAGCACCGTACTGACGGCCCGCATCCGTCGCTCATGGCCAACGAACAGCAGTGTCTCGTCCGGCAGGGTGAACACGCGCTGCTTCACGCTGTCCCACAAGGCCTCGGGTGCCGCCGGTCGCGGCTGGTCCGGGCAGGCGTCAACGGCCAGCAAGTCACCACAAAACAATCGGTCGCGCCAGGCGAAGCTGAGGCACCCGCCCGTGTGGCCTGGTGTGGTCAGCACGTGTACCAGTTCGTCGCCAAAGAGGAGTACATCGCCGTCAGCCACCCGATGCACTTCTGAGCCGCCTTGACCCTGCACGACAGGCGCGCCCAAGCTTGCCAGCAACCCAGGCTCGAGCGGCATGAGGGCGTCGTGCTGGTGCGTGCGCAGCACCCAGCGCAGCCGCAGGTCGCGTTCGGCCAGCAGGGCCATCAGAACGGGCAGGTCGCGCCCGCGCGGGTCCACCAGCACAGCTTCGCACGCATCGGCGTCGGCCAGCAGGTAGGTCAGTTCGCCGTTCACTTCGTCGTGCAAGATGCGGAAATACACTTCAAGTTCCCCAGCGCAACCAGG
>DASUIO010000282.1:0-2088 GCA_036279755.1 Polaromonas sp.
TGCGTTAAAAACCACTTTCCCGCTCCGCTACAATGGTGGGTTGATCCCACTCAGCCTTTTTCAAGCCAGTTCTTGAAGGACTCTCATGACCCAAGCAAGCGTAGCAAGCGTAAACGGTGTGCCGCACGGCGCCCCTTTAGACAAAGATAAAAGAAACTGGATCGTGGCCACTTGTGCCGTGGGCGGCATCGGTGTTGCAGCTGTTGCGGTGCCCCTTGTCAGCAGCTTGCAGCCGTCCGAAAAAGCCAAAGCAGCCGGTGCAGCGGTGGAAGTTGATATTTCGGCGCTAAAACCCGGTGAAAAAATGACGGTAGAGTGGCGCGGCAAGCCGGTATGGATTGTCAAGCGGACCCCGGAGCAACTGGCTGCCCTGCCCAAAAACGACGCTTTGCTGGCCGACCCGAAGTCCGAGCGCAAGCCGTCCGAACTGACGCCCGTATACGCCCGTAATGAAAACCGGTCAATCAAGCCCGAGACACTGGTGGTGGTGGGCATCTGCACCCACCTGGGCTGTTCGCCTTCAGACAAGTTTCAGTCCGGCGCGCAGCCTTCGCTGCCGGACGATTGGGCCGGCGGCTGGCTTTGCCCCTGCCATGGCTCGACCTTTGACTTGGCCGGCCGCGTTTACAAGAACAAGCCCGCGCCTGACAATCTGGAAGTGCCTCCGCATGTCTACCTGTCAGACACAAAACTGCTGATTGGCGAAGACAAGAAGGCCTGAAGAAGGCGCACAAACTCCTTCACAAGACCTTGCCGCGCCTGACACCTTTTCCTGTTAGCGCAGTACCGTCTCAAACGCTTGCCAAAGAACCCCACCGAACCAGGATCAGTTATGGCTGAATTCAAAGAAATTTCTCCCGATGCCCCCTTCGCTGCCAAAGCGATGAACTGGATTGACCAGCGCTTTCCCGCCAGCGAGGTTTTCAAAGAGCACATGGGCGAGTATTACGCGCCCAAGAACTTCAACTTCTGGTACATCTTCGGCTCGCTGGCTACGCTGGTGCTTGTCATTCAGATCGTCACCGGCATTTTCCTGACCATGCACTACAAACCCGACGCAGCACTCGCGTTTGGCTCGGTCGAGTACATCATGCGCGACGTGCCCTGGGGCTGGCTGATCCGCTACATGCACTCGACGGGTGCCTCGGCCTTCTTTGTCGTGGTTTACCTGCACATGTTCCGTGGCCTGATCTACGGCAGCTACCGCAAGCCGCGCGAGCTGATCTGGGTTTTTGGTTGCGCGATTTTTCTGGCGTTGATGGCCGAAGCGTTCATGGGCTACCTGCTGCCATGGGGTCAGATGAGCTACTGGGGCGCTCAAGTCATCGTGAACCTGTTTGCCGCCATTCCCTTCATCGGTCCCGATCTGGCGCTGCTAATCCGCGGTGACTATGTGGTGGGTGATGCGACGCTGAACCGCTTCTTTGCCTTCCACGTGATTGCCGTGCCGCTGGTGCTGCTGGGCCTGGTCGTTGCGCACATCATTGCGCTGCACGAAGTCGGCTCCAACAATCCCGACGGCATTGAAATCAAGGGTCCGAACGCGCCGCGCGATGCCAACGGTCACCCGCTGGACGGCGTTCCGTTCCACCCCTACTACTCGGTCCACGATATTTTCGGCGTGAGCGTGTTCCTGATGATCTTCTCGGCCATCATTTTCTTCGCGCCCGAGTTTGGCGGCTACTTCCTGGAGTACAACAACTTCATTCCCGCCGACCCGCTGCAAACTCCCTTGCACATTGCCCCGGTCTGGTACTTCACGCCCTACTACTCCATGCTGCGTGCCATTACCAGCGAGATGATGTACGCGCTGATTGCCTGCGTGCTGGCCGGTGCGGTGCTCGGTGTGGCCAAGGCCAAAATTGCCAACTTGTTCAAGATGGTCATCGTGGGCGCTGCCGTGGTGGTGGTCGCCGCGATGCTGATGATTGATGCCAAGTTCTGGGGCGTGGTGGTGATGGGCGGTGCCTGCGTCATCCTGTTCTTCCTGCCTTGGCTGGACCATAGCGAAGTCAGCTCCATCCGTTACCGTCCAAGCTGGAACAAGGTCCTGTACGGCATTTTCGTGATCAACTTCCTGGTGCTGGG
>DASUIO010000283.1:0-6969 GCA_036279755.1 Polaromonas sp.
TGTTGAATAATGAAGCCATGGAAAAACTAAAAGCCGTCACTGTTTTTGAATCCCTTTCTTCCGGCGTTCGCCTGGACGTGTACCGGCTACTCGTCAAACAGGGCCCCGAAGGCCTGGTTGCGGGAGACATTGCGGCAAAACTCGAACTGCCGCCCACCAATTTGTCATTTCACCTGAAGGCGCTCACACACGCCCAATTGGTCACCGTTGAGCAGGAAGGCCGCTACCAGCGCTACCGGGCGAACATTCCCCTGATGGTGGAACTGATTGGCTACCTCACCGCGGAGTGTTGCGCAGGCCAGCCTGAACAGTGCCTGGACACCAGCGCCCTGGCGGGTTGCGCAGCTCGACCGTAGCCCCTTTTTACCGTCACTTTTATTTCAATTTTCAAGGAATTTTCAAATGAAAAAGATCCAGGTTTTTGACCCGGCCCTGTGCTGCAGCACCGGTGTTTGCGGTGTTGAGGTTGATCAGCAACTGGTCAACTTCTCGGCCGATGTGGCCTGGGCCCAAGAGAACGGCGCGCTGATCGAGCGCTTCAACCTGGCGCAGCAGCCCATGGCCTTTGCTGAAAACGCGGTGGTGAAAGGCTTTCTGGAGCGCTCGGGCCAGGAAGCCTTGCCGGTTATTTTGGTGGACGGTGAATTGGCGCTGGCCGGTCGCTATCCGACCCGCGGCGATCTGGCCCGCTGGGCCGGTATTGCGCAGCCGGTCGCTGAAGTCAAGGCAGCAGGAAATTGCTGCAGTGGCGGTGCCTGCTGCTGAGTCGTCCAGGAGCGATGGCCATGAAATTTCTCGATCAGGCACCGCGTTTTCTTTTCTTCACAGGCAAGGGCGGGGTCGGCAAGACCTCGATCGCCTGTGCGACTGCGATCGGGTTGGCTGCGGCTGGCCGCCGCGTGCTGCTGGTCAGCACCGACCCGGCCTCCAATGTGGGCCAGGTGTTTGGCCTGACGATCGGCAACCACATTACCGCCGTCCCTGAGGTGCCGAAGCTGTCGGCGCTGGAAATTGACCCGCAGGCCGCCGCGCAGGCCTATCGTGACCGCATCGTCGGCCCGGTGCGCGGCCTGCTGCCCGATGCGGTGGTCAAGGGCATCGAGGAGCAACTTTCGGGTGCCTGTACCACCGAGATCGCCGCGTTTGACGAGTTCACCGCGCTGCTGACCGATGCGGCGCTGACGCAAGATTACGAGCACATCATTTTCGACACCGCGCCAACGGGTCACACGATCCGGCTGCTGCAACTGCCGGGCGCCTGGAGCGGCTTTCTGGAAGCCGGCAAGGGCGATGCGTCATGTCTGGGGCCTTTGGCCGGACTGGACAAACAACGCAGCCAATACAGAGCCGCCGTCGAGGCGCTGGCCGACAGCGGCCGCACCCGGCTGGTACTGGTGGCGCGGGCGCAGCAAGCCACCTTGCGCGAGGCTGCGCGCACCCATGCAGAGCTCGCCGCAATTGGCTTGAGCAAGCAGTATCTGGTGATCAATGGCGTATTCCCGGCCTCTGAAGCCGAGCATGACCCATTAGCGGCGGCCATTTTTCAAAGAGAACAGGCGGCGCTGGCGGCTATTCCAGCCGAGTTAAGCGAGTTGCCGACCGACCAGATTTCGCTCAAGGGCTTCAATCTGGTGGGCCTGGATGCATTGCGTCAACTGCTGGTGACGACTGAATCAATCGGGGCCTCTGCCACGACGGAACCCACCAGATTCGATGCACCGAGCCTGTCGATGCTGGTGGACGACATTGCCCCCGACGGCCATGGCCTGCTGATGCTGATGGGCAAGGGCGGCGTGGGTAAAACCACATTGGCCGCAGCGGTGGCGGTGGAGCTGGCGCGTCGCGGCCTGCCGGTTCACCTGACAACGTCCGACCCGGCGGCGCATTTGGTGGAAACGCTGGACGGCACGCTGGATCACCTGACGGTCAGTCGCATCGACCCGCATGAAGTCACCGAACATTACCGCCAGCAGGTGCTCGCGACCAAGGGCGCGCAACTCGACGCCGCAGGCCGGGCCCTGCTGGAAGAAGATTTACGTTCGCCCTGTACCGAGGAAATTGCCGTGTTCCAGGCTTTTTCCCGCATCATTCGCGAGGCTGGCAAGAAGTTTGTGGTGATGGACACGGCACCCACTGGGCACACATTGCTGCTGCTCGATGCGACCGGCGCTTACCACCGCGACATCGCGCGCCAGATGGGCGCCGCAGGCATGCATTTCACGACCCCGATGATGCAACTGCAAGACCCCCAGCGAACCAGGGTGATGCTCGTCACGCTGGCTGAAACCACCCCGGTGCTTGAAGCGGCGAACCTGCAGACCGACTTGCGCCGCGCCGGCATCGAGCCCTGGGCCTGGATCATCAACAACAGTGTGGCGGCTGCATCGGTGACATCGCCGCTGCTGCGGCAGCGCGCGCAGAACGAATTGCACGAAATCGAGGCTGTCGCCACACAACACGCCCGCCGCTATGCCGTCGTTCCGCTGCTTGAGGAAGAACCGATCGGTGTCAAAAGGCTTCTGAAGCTGACGGGAGGCGGTGTTACCACCGAGCAGGCCTGACTATTTGACTTTTTTGGTGGGCTCGCGAAGCGCCAGATTCAGCTGATCGACCAGTTCCGCCCAGTCGGCATCTTCGAGCATTTCTTCCCTCAAAAATGCAGCCTGGGCCTTTGTCCAGAAAGGGGCATCCGGCAGACAAATGTCGGCAGCCAGCGGTGCGTGCGTTGCGAGGAATTGCCCAATGGCCTGTTCATCAGCAGGCAGGCCCAGTTGTGCAAATAGCTCGCTGAAACGATGAATTGGCTTGTTCATGGTCAACTCCTGGTGTGCAAATCACGTTAGGGCATTTCCAGCGCCAGTGCGATGCCCTGACCACCGCCAATGCACAGCGTGACGATGCCGCGCTTGAGGCCGTCGCGCTTCATTGAATGCATCAGCCTTGTGGCCAGCACGGCACCACTGGCGCCGATGGGGTGGCCATGGGCGATGGCGCCGCCTTCCACGTTCACCACGTCTTCGGCAAAGCCGAGTTCACGCAGGCAGGCCAGCGTGATGGCAGCAAAGGCCTCGTTGATTTCCACCCGCTGCACGTCACTCACGCTCCAGCCTGCGCGCGCGAGCGCCTGGCGCACGGCAGGTACCGGCCCCAAGCCGAACAGACCCGGCTCGACCGCGCCTATGCCGTAGCTTGCCAGGCGAGCCATCGGCTGCAGGCCGTTCTTTTCGGCCCAGGCACGCTCGACCACGACCATGGCGGCGGCAGCGGAATTGAGGCCGGGTGCACTGCCGGCGGTAATGGTGCCGTCCTTGCGGAAGGCCGGTTTGAGCTTGGCCAGCGACTCGGCGGTGGTGTCCGGTCGGTTGTGCTCGTCCTTGGCGAACACAACCGGCCCCTTGCGGCCAGGCACCTCGAAGGGCACGATCTCGGCCTCGAACTTGCAGGCCGCCTGCGCCGCGGCAAAGCGCTGCTGCGAACGCAACGCCCAGCGGTCCTGATCGTCGCGGCTGATGCTGTTCTTCACCACCAGGTCTTCGGTATGCCAGCCCGAGTGCTTGCCGCTGAAAGCGTCGTTCAGCCCGTCATAAAGCATGCTGTCAAACATCGTCACATCACCCATGCGCGCGCCCCAGCGGCCCTGCGGCAGCAGGTAGGGTGCGCGGTCCATGTTTTCCATGCCGCCACCAATGGCGCAATCGATCATGCCGGACCAGATTTCCAGCGCGGCGCTGACGATGCCCTGCGCGCCCGAGCCGCAGACGCGGTTGACGGTGAGTGCGGGCACGTCCACCGGCAGCCCGGCACCTATGCCGGCCTGGCGCGCCGGGTTCATTTTCACGCCGGCCTGGATGACGTTGCCCATTACCACGGTTTGCACCTTGTCGGCGGCAAGGCCCGAGCGCTTGAGCGTCTCGCGGATCACCGCCGCGCCCAAGTCGGGTGCCGGAATGTCTTTCAGGCTGCCGCCATAGGTGCCAATGGCGGTGCGAACGGGGTGGCAAAGCACAACTTCACGTGGGTTCATGGTCATCGCTCCTTGAATAGATCAAATACCAGACGAATCGAAAAAACTGGGGGGTGGGCATCGCAGATGAGCTGGGTGAAAAGGCGGCTTTTACTTTGCTCTGCCACGAGCAATCGGTGCTTGACCTTTATCAACTCGAGGGGTCAGCGTCCTGGCCGCGCAAGGCTGGCGCCGGTTGAACGTCACCGCGAGCCAAATTACTCAGCCGCAACCCGTGCCTGGATATCGTGTCCGCCCGCTCACCAGTTGCGCACGCGGCCGGTATCGAGATGCACGAACTGTTCGCGAGGGTAAAAGCCCACGCCACCCGCACGCAGCGATAGCGCCGCCTCGTGCAGGTCGGCAAGCGGCACGCCGGGCAGGCGCACGTCGATCGCGCGGCCTTCCATGTGCAGGCTGTGCTTGGCCACGCCACCGCTCCGTGTCTGGCGCAGGTGGCTGTTGGTGGCGGGGCAGCGATAACCGGAGATCACCGCAAAAGTGTGCCTGCTGCCAAGCACCTGCTGCACGCGGTGCAGCAGGTCAAATATTTGCGGGTCGATCAGGCCGATGTCGCCTGTGTAGTGGTCGCGCAGGAAACGGTTTAACGACCCCAGCGCCTCGGGGACATAGCGTTTGCCGTCGGCGTACACGATGTCGATTTCCTCGTGAGTGTGGGTGTTGACCAGAGCCAGCGCGCGCGCGTCTGGCACTGATGCCATGGCGGCCGCGGCCGACAGCGCGGGCAGGGCGGCGGCCGCGAGTCGGGCGGTGTGGCGCAGGAAGCGGCGGCGGGCCAAGGTGAATTGATCGGTCATGGTTGCTCAGTTGATTGATGGTCGATGCCGCGCATGCTGGCGCAAAGCGGCGTCGAGCAGGCGGTCGTACCCATAGATATCTTCGAAAAAATGAATTCGACCCTCTCTTACCAGCGAAGTTCCATAAGCGATCAGCACCGGTACCGGCTCGGCCAGCCGCAGCGTCGCCGATTCACCTCGGTCCATCGCCTGGCGGATGCGGTCCTCGGTCCACTCCGGCATGCCCTCCAGTACGAACTTCGCCAGCGCCACTGGCTGCTCGACGCGGATGCAGCCGTGGCTGAAGTCGCGTCGGCCGCGCTCGAACAGTTCTGTGGCCGGTGTGTGGTGCAGGTAGATGTTGTCGCGGTTCGGAAACACGAACTTGATGCCGCCGAGCGCGTTTTGCGGCCCCGGCCGCTGGCGGATGCGGGCGTGGCCGGTGAGCACGGCGTCGAGCGTCTCCGCGGAGAGTGTCGTGTCAATGCCGCCGTCCTGGAACACGAACTCGAAGCCCTCCCGCGCGAAATAGCCCGGGTCGCGCCGCAGCCGCGGCACGATTTCGGCGCGCGCAATCGACGGCGGCACGTTCCAGTAGGGGCTGAACTCGATGAAGCGCATGTCTTCACCGAACAACGGAGTACGCGTGGCCATCGCCTTGCCGACGATGACCTTCATCTCCTGCCGGACGCTGATGCGGCCGCCCTGCACTTCATAGGCGCGGAGCACGAACTCAGGAATGTTGATGACGATCATGCGCGGCCCCTGCATCAGCGGGGTCCAGCGCAGGCGCTCAAGCATCAGTTCAATCTGCCGTACGCGGGCAGCGGGTGTTACCTGCAGTTGCGCCAGCGTGGCCTTGCCGATCACGCCGTCGGTGGCCAGGCCATGCCGCTGCTGGAAGGCCTGGACGGCTTCGACCAGCGGGCCTTCGTAGCGCGCCGGCGTGGGCGCATCCGGCGCGAGGTCACCGAGGGCGATCAGCCGCTGCGCCAGCATTGCAAGGCCCGCATAGGACTGGCCTGCCTGAAGCTTGCCGGCCCCGCCGTGCTGATCACCGGGCAACGGCGGCAGCGGCTGCTGCCAGGCCGGGTGCTCGATTTGCTCGCGATAGCGCGCCAGCGCCTCGCGCAGGTGCTCGTAGAGTGGCAAGCGCGGCGCAGCCTCGTACGCGGCCTCGGGAAGGCGCCCGGCTGCCAATGCGGTCCGCAGGTAGGCTTCAGGGTCGAACGCGTCATCGTGCGGCGGGTTGAAGTCAGGATGGATAAGTCGCGGATCGATACGGCCCACGTGCAAGTCCGCCAGGTAGCGTTGCATCGCTGTCGTCAGCGCCTGCTCCAGGCGCGCGATCGTGGCGGGCTCCGGCGGTGGGCCCTGCGCGGCATCCGTGACGGCCTGCAGCAGCGCGCTGGCGTTGTAGTCCTGTGGCTCCAGACCGTGGGTTGCCGCAGCGGCGAGCAGTTCGACGGCCTGGCGGGCTTGGGGGCCGGGCCGCCCGCCGCCGAACCAGAGCAGCCCGTCTGCAGCCATCGAGTTGCCGCAGCACAGCCACAGCGCGATCGTCGCACCGCGTAGGAACCGTGAAACCGCGCTCGCTATTCGCATTCCTATATTATCGAGGAGGGGAAATCCGGGCCAGCGCCAGCCCGCAAGAACCCGCAACACGCAAGGGAGCGCAAGCAAAATGGCAGAAATTATTTTGGAGTCGATGCTGACATGTCCCGAGTGCGGCCACGTCAAGCTTGAAACCATGCCGACGGACGCCTGCCAATGGTTTTACGAATGTGAGCAGTGCCACACGGTGCTCAAGCCGAAGAGCGGCGACTGCTGCGTGTACTGCTCGTATGGTTCAGTCCCCTGTCCACCGATTCAGGAAAGTGGCAAAGATGACGGGTGCTGCGCCGGTCATCACCCTTAACTGCAGCCTGTGCCCGTGCGCAGTACGCAAAGCCGCGCATAAGCCGGCGGCTCGACCTGCAAGGTGACATGCCGAATTTCGAAATGCTCGTGAAGTTCGTGCTCAGCTTCGTGCAGCATGGCGCCGACATCCGTACCCTGATCGTTCAACACCACATGCGCCGTCAGCGCAATTTCCGAAGTGCCCATGGCCCAGACGTGCAGATCGTGCACCTCGCCCACCCCCGGCAGACCCATCAGCAGCGTGTGCAC
>DASUIO010000284.1:0-3358 GCA_036279755.1 Polaromonas sp.
CTATGACAGCGACGTCGAGCTGGTGATGCGTCTGCTCACCGAGGCGGCCATCAAACAGGAGCGGGTGTTGCCTGACCCGGGGCCTGGTGTCAATCTGACAAAATTTGGCGCTGATGGCCTGGAGTTCACGCTTAATTACTGGATGGCGGACCCCGAAAAGGGCCAGCAGAACCTGCGCTCCCTTATTAATCTTGCCATTCTCCAGTCCCTGCGCGAGCACGGCATCGAAATCCCGTTCCCGCAGCGGGTGATCCATATCCGCCCTGGCGTTGCAGAAGAGGTCAAGCCGTGCTGATGCGGGGTTCGCGGCGGGCTCAATGCCTGACTGCGGGACACCCGTTAATCAAGGTAATCCAATTCCCAAGGATCGGTCATCTATAATTAAAAAGAACGATCGTTCTTTTTTCTTGCCAGCTGCCAGGAATCACCCGTCTGCAGTCAGGCGGCAGCCCCATCAGGAACGCCGCAGCATAGAATGCAAAGCTTACGTTAACGTCAACGTCAATCAATAAACTCTGGAGCCCTGCAATGAAGGTTTTGGTACCCGTCAAGCGTGTAGTCGACTACAACGTGAAAGTTCGCGTCAAATCCGATGGCACTGGTGTCGATATCGCCAACGTCAAGATGAGCATGAACCCCTTTGACGAGATCGCCATCGAAGAGGCGACACGGCTCAAGGAAAAGGGTGTCGTGACCGAAGTCATTGCGGTGAGTTGCGGCGTGCTGCAGTGCCAGGAAACCCTGCGAACGGCCATGGCGATTGGCGCCGACCGCGCCATCCTGGTCGAGACGACTGAAGAGCTGCAGCCACTGGCCGTGGCCAAGCTGCTCAAGGCGCTGGTCGATAAAGAGCAGCCGCAACTGGTGATACTGGGCAAGCAGGCGATTGACGATGACTGCAACCAGACCGGTCAGATGCTGGCCGCGCTGCTCGGCTGGCCGCAAGCCACGTTTGCGTCCAAGGTGGAAGTGGCCGGCGGCAAGGCCACTGTCACCCGTGAAATCGATGGCGGCATGGAAACGGTGTTGCTCACGCTGCCGGCCATCATCACGACCGACCTTCGCCTCAATGAGCCGCGTTATGTGACGCTGCCCAACATCATGAAGGCCAAGAAAAAGCAGATGGACAACGTCAAGCCCGAAGACCTCGGCGTGGACGTCAAGCCGCGCATCAAGACTCTCAAGGTCAGCGAGCCGCCCAAGCGCAGTGCCGGTGTCAAGGTGGCTGACGTCGCCGCCCTGGTGGACAAACTCAAAAACGAAGCGAAGGTGATCTGAATGACTGCACTTGTTATTGCCGAACACGACAACGCGAGCATCAAGCCCGCTACCCTCAATACCGTGACCGCAGCCGCCCAATGCGGTGATGACGTGCATGTGCTGGTCGCGGGCAAGGGCGCAGAAGCGGCCGTCAAAGCTGCCAGCCAGATTGTCGGCGTAGCCAAAGTCATTCAGGTCGAGGGCGAACCCTTTGCCCATGGCCTGGCTGAAAACATGGCGGCGCAGGTGGTGGCCATGGCCAGCAGCTATTCGCACATCCTGTTTCCAGCGACCGCATCGGGCAAGAATATCGCTCCGCGCGTGGCCGCGCTGCTCGATGTTGCCCAGATCTCCGACATCACCAAGGTCGATGCCGCCGACACATTCGAGCGCCCCATCTATGCCGGCAACGCTATTGCCATCGTGCAAAGCCTGGATGCGACCAAAGTCATCACCGTTCGCACGACCGGTTTTGACGCGGCAGCGGCCAGCGGCGGAACGGCAGCCATTGAAACGCTGGCAGGCGTGGCCGACAGCGGCAAGTCATCGTTTATGGGCTCCGAAATTGCCAAGAGCGACCGGCCTGAACTGACCGCCGCCAAGATCATTGTCAGCGGTGGCCGTGCGCTGGGCAGTGCCGAGAAGTTCAACGAGGTCCTGACGCCGCTGGCTGACAAGCTGGGCGCCGCACTCGGTGCTTCGCGCGCGGCGGTGGATGCGGGCTACGCCCCCAATGACTGGCAAGTGGGCCAGACCGGAAAAATCGTGGCGCCCCAGCTCTACATCGCAGCGGGTATTTCGGGCGCCATCCAGCATCTGGCCGGCATGAAGGACTCGAAAGTCATTGTGGCGATCAACAAGGACCCTGAAGCACCGATTTTCAGCGTGGCTGATTACGGGCTGGAGGCTGACCTGTTCGTGGCCGTGCCTGAGCTGGTTGCCGCGCTGTAACGCTGCACGGCAATGGAATCAAAGGGCGTCTTGATGGATGCCCTTTTTTGTATCAGGCCTGACCGTGGTGCGGCAGGCCTGAAATAAACGGAGAGAAAAAATGAGCTACAAAGCCCCCCTCAAGGACATGCTGTTTGACATCAAGCATCTGGCCAATATCGACCAGGTCGCGCAGATGCCCGGATTTGAAGACGCCGGGTTTGAAACGGCGCAGGCGGTACTGGAAGAATGCGCCAGGTTCAACGAGGGCGTGCTGTCGCCGCTGAACCGGGAAGGCGATGAAAATCCTTCAAGCCTGAAAGATGGCGTGGTCACCACCACCCCCGGTTTCAAGGAGGCCTTCAGGCAATACGTGGAAGGGGGCTGGCAAGGTCTGCAGCACCCCACAGACTTTGGCGGTCAGGGCCTGCCCAAAACCATAGGCGCGGCCTGCGGCGAAATGCTCAACTCGGCCAATATGAGCTTTGCCTTGTGCCCGCTGCTCAGCGATGGCGCCATTGAGGCACTGCTGACCGCAGGTTCTGACGATCTCAAGGCGGTCTACCTTGAAAAGCTGGTGAGCGGTCAGTGGACCGGCACCATGAATCTGACCGAACCCCAGGCCGGCTCTGACCTCGCCATGGTGCGCAGCCGCGCCGAGCCGCAGCCTGACGGCACCTACAAGGTGTTTGGCACCAAGATTTTCATCACCTATGGTGAGCACGACATGGCCGAAAACATCGTCCATCTGGTGCTTGCACGAGTCAGCGGCGCGCCCGAAGGCGTCAAGGGCATCAGCCTGTTTGTCGTGCCCAAATTCATGGTCAATACCGACGGTTCGCTGGGTGCACGCAACGACGTGCATTGCGTCAGCATCGAGCACAAGCTGGGGATCAAGGCCTCGCCCACAGCGGTGTTGCAGTTCGGTGACCACGGCGGCGCTGTCGGCTACATCGTTGGCGAGGAAAACCGCGGCCTGGAGTACATGTTCATCATGATGAATGCGGCGCGTTACGCCGTGGGCGTCCAGGGTATCGCGATTGCCGAGCGCGCCACACAAAAAGCCGTGACCTTTGCCAAGGACCGCGTGCAGAGCCGCCCGGTCGATGGTTCCATCAAAGCCAGCGCACCCATCATTCATCACCCCGACGTCAAGCGCATGCTGATG
>DASUIO010000285.1:0-2221 GCA_036279755.1 Polaromonas sp.
AAATGTGCCGCTGGGTGAGCTTGAGGCCAAGCTCCCCGGTGTCGTCAAAAATAAAACCTTGCCGCTGATTCTGGTGTGCGCCAGTGGCATGCGCTCCAACCGCGCCGTCGCCATCGCCAAAAAACTTGGTTACGAGCAGGCCCAATCGCTGGGCGGCGGGCTCAAAGCGTGGAAAGCGGCTAATCTTCCCGTTGAAAAAGGCTGAAAGTTACCCGGTACCCGGATCGTTTCCAACGCCCTGATACCTGCCATTTCCTGCTCGGCCGCTGCCAGCACAACCCTGAAGAACCATGCAAACCGTCAAGATCTACACCACCAGCACCTGTCCTTATTGCATTCACGCCAAACAATTGCTCAAGGAGCGCGGCGTCACCAAACTCGATGAAATCCGCGTGGATGTGGTGCCCGGCGAGCGTCAGAAAATGATGGATATCACGGGTCGGAGCTCGGTGCCGCAAATTTTCATCGGGGATACGCATGTAGGCGGTTGTGACGATCTGGTGGCCCTTGATGGCCGGGATGGTTTGATGCCGCTGCTGAATGCAGTGAATTAACGCCGAAGCGGGCAGCTGATCGGGGCTGCGACCCTGAGATAATGCGTATTTGCTTGCCGTCGCACATCGTCAGTGCCGCAGGCCTTGTAAATCCTACCGATTTTTCCAGTACCCCCGAAAGAGCACCATGGCCGAAGCCAATCTTGACCCCGTATTCCAGATCCAGCGCGTTTACCTCAAGGACGCATCGCTGGAGCAACCTAATTCACCGGAAATTTTGTTGAACCAGGAGCAGCCGAGTGTTGAGATTCAACTCGGTGTGAATGCCGCGCCCGTGGCGGACGGTCTGTTTGAAGTCACCGTAACGGCCACCGTCCAGACCCGGATTGCCGACAAAACGGTGTTTCTGGTCGAAGCCAAGCAAGCGGGGATTTTTGAAATCCGCAACATGCAGAGTGATCAGCTCGGCGGCATTTTGGGTATCGCCTGCCCGCAAATTGTTTACCCTTACCTGCGCAGCAATGTGGCTGACATCATCCAGCGCGGCGGTTTTCCGCCTGTGCACATGGCTGAAATCAACTTCCAGGCCATGTATGACCAGCAGCAGGCTGAAGCCGCAGCAGCGTCGGCAGCACCTGAACAAATCATCGTTTGATGGCTTGTTAAAGCGCCGCCCGCGCCCGCAAGCTGTGCTGTCATGAAAATACTCGTGATTGGGGCTGGCGCCTGGGGCACGGCGCTGGCTATTAACGCTGCAGGCAGCCGCATGGGCGGGCACCGGGTGACCTTGTGGGCGCGCAATGCGGCGCTTGTCAAAACCCTGCAGACCGAGCGCGCCAATACCCGCTACCTGCCCGGTATTGTCTTGCCCGAGAGCCTGGCGGTGCAAGGCAACGGCGAGGCGTCGCTGGCTGATGCGATCCGCGGGCAAGACCTCATCATCATGGCCACGCCGGTTTCAGCGGCGCGGGGCCTGTTGCAGAGGCTGCAGAACGTTACGGTGCCGGTGGCCTGGCTCAGCAAAGGCCTGGAGGCACCGCTGGCGGATAACTCATCTTCAGCATCATTTGGCTTGATGGTCCACGAAATACGGGCGCAGGTAGCGATCAATTTAAGAGCAGGTGTGCTCAGTGGCCCGAGCTTTGCGCTGGAGGTGGCACGCGGCCAGCCGACGGCCCTGGTGGCCGCCAGCGAGCACGCCGAGGTGCGCGATGCGCTCGTCGCGGCGTTTCACAGCGCTACCCTGCGCGTGTACGCCAGCGATGACGTTGTGGGCGTCGAGGTTGGCGGCGCTGTCAAGAATGTGCTGGCCATTGCTGCGGGGCTGTGTGACGGTCTGGAACTGGGCTTTAATGCCCGTGCCGCGCTGATCACGCGCGGACTGGCGGAAATGACACGCCTGGGCGTTGCGCTGGGCGCACAAGCCGAGACCTTCACCGGCCTGTCAGGGCTGGGCGATTTGGTGCTGACCGCCACTGGAGACCTCAGCCGCAATCGCAAGGTGGGGATGCTGCTGGCGCATGGCAAAACCCTGGCCGAAGTGCTCGAGTCGCTGGGTCATGTGGCTGAAGGCGTTTACTGCGCCCGCACGGTGGTACAGCGCGCAGCCAGCCTGGGGGTGGAGATGCCGATCGCGCAGAGCGTGGTGGCGCTGCTGGACGGCAAACTGCATCCGGCAGAGGCGGTGGCGGCATTGATGGGGCGCGAGCCAACTGCGGAACTCGGAT
>DASUIO010000286.1:0-2003 GCA_036279755.1 Polaromonas sp.
CGGCAGCTGTAGGGATTGCCGGGGGCATTGCGTTCAATTTCACGACTGATGGTTGATGGGGAACGCCCCAGCATGCGGCCAATGGCCCGCATGCTTTGACCTTGCTCGACCCCAAACGCGATCGTCTGTCGCTCTTGATAGTCAATTTGTCTGTAATGGGCTTCTGGCTTCATGATCACACCTTACTGGGTTTAGTAACAGGTGTGTTGCACTTCACTTTTGAGAGAGCCTGGGTTTTAGCCTATCTTCAACGTCTATCAACGGCCAGCCCAGGATGGGGGAGAATCAGGGAAAAGGCGGGAAAAACCCGCCATGAGCCGCCGGTATCAATGCCGAATCCTCCCCCTTAACACCATCACACCATGCCCCTACCTATCCCCCCCACTCGCAGGCCCAGCACCCCTGCCAGCCGCCAAGCCGACAACAAAGCCAACAACGAGTTGCTGTTCAAAGGCATTTTGTGCGCCCTCATTGGCTTGGCCGTTCTGACGTCGCCCTACTTCATCACTTCACCGGGCATGCAGGGCATTGTGGCCAAGTCGTCGCTGGTTGGCTGGTTTGCGCTGGTGCTGGGTTGCGCGCTCATCGGGCTGTATGTCCGGCGGCGCATGGCTGCCCCGACAAAAAAGTAATGTCACTCGCCGCAAGGCCTCCCGGATCTGCCGCATCGGCGTCGGGCGACTCGTCAGGCGTGCGCCGCCGCGCGACCCGGCACACCCAGACGCTCGGCCGATACATACTGTTGGCGATAGGCCTCAAAGGTCAGGCTGTCCGAGGCTTCGATCTTCTTCTGCTCTTCGATGGATTGCTGGCTCTGCGCGGTCAGGCGCGCGAGCTGTTCATTGGACAAGGGCAGGCCTTGCAGCACCGCCTTGGTCTTTTCGGACTGGGCCAAGGTAAATTTCATGAAAGAGTTATCGAAGTCCTGAGCCATGGCGGCAAGCACGCGGGCTGACGGCAGGATGCTGGCGTCGAGCAACGCAGCGTCGGCCGCAGCCAGCGCTTCGCTGTAAGGCGTGCCGCCATGCGCGGCATCGAGCGCGGCGGCAATCGGCGCGCATTGCGCCACCAGCTCAGCGCCCCACTCGGTCAGCGGCACCTCGCGCCCAGCGCGCTTCAGCAGCAGACCCGGTTGGCGGCCACGCGCAGCCGCATCGTGCTGGTTATGTTTGAGTTCGGCAAGTTCCTGCGGCGTGTCGTTCGGGCTGTCGCTCAGCAGACAGTGCAGCAAAAACACATCAAGGAAACGCATGGTCTGTTCGTTGATGCCGAGCGGCTCGAAGGGGTCCAGGTCCATCAGGCGCACTTCGATGTATTCGACGCCGCGCTCGCGCAGGGCATGCAGCGGACGCTCGCCCGGGAAAATCACGCGCTTGGGTCGGATGGTGCCGTAGAACTCGTTTTCAATCTGCAGCAGCGTGGTGGCCAGCTGGTTGTAGTCGCCGCCGGGGCTGCGGATGCCGACTTTTTCATAGGGTGGGTAAGGCTGCATCAGCGCGTTTTGCAAGGCGCCGCCGTAGCCGTCCAGGCTGTTGTAGCTGACGGCCAGCGAAGCTTGCGCATCGCTCTGGTAACCCAGGCGCCCCATGCGCAGTGAAGTGGCGTGCGGCATGTACAGGGTGTGCCCGGCCAGCCGTTGCAGCTCGTGCTGGCGGCCTGCCACAAAGGTGGGGCAAACAGCGGGCGACGCGCCAAACAGGTAGAGCAGCAAAAACGCGTGACGGCGGAAATTGCGGGTGAGTGCAAAGTACTGCTCGCTCGTCACGCCGGGCAAAGACCAGTTGTAGTGAATGCCCGAGATGGTTTGCATGCGCCGGCCATAGCGGTGGCTCAAGCCCATGCGGTAGATACTTCTGGCGCGCCCGACATTGGACAAGCCAAAGCGGGCAATCGGAATGGTTTCGTCGGTCGGCAAACCGCAGGGCATGCTGGAGACCCAGAGCATTTCGTCGCCGATATCTTTCAAGGCGCGGTAGGTGAACTGGTGCAGTTGCGTGAGCTCC
>DASUIO010000287.1:0-4608 GCA_036279755.1 Polaromonas sp.
GCCCAAGCTCAATCCTGATCTGCTGACGGTGCCCAACGTTGTGCTGACGCCGCACATTGCCAGCGCCACGGTACCGACGCGTCTGGCCATGGCCAACCTGGCCGCCGACAACCTGATTGGTTTTCTGGTTAACAACAAGCCATTGACACCCCTCAATGCGGCGGTGCTGACTTAGCTTCCAGTGCTTGCCAGGTGAACTGAGGCTTTCGCCAATTCCAACGCGCCGATGAGATCCCGTTCGTCATGTCGTCGAATTCAATGAACCCCATCGCCTTGATCTGGCTGCAATTTGCGTTGTGTGTGGCCGTGACTGGCGTGCCGGTGTGCGCCTGAGCCGTTACGGGGACGCCGTTGCCGCGCTCACCGGGCTCTCGCGCAATTGGGTTGGCCTGATTCTGTTGGCGACTGTCACGTCACGGCCGGAACTGGTCACGGGCTTAAGCGCCGTGACGGTGGCCGCCGCGCCCGACATTGCCGTGGGCGACGTTCTGGGCAGTTGCGTTTTTAATCTGGTGATTCTTGCCATGATCGACGTGTCTTATCGCCAAGGCGCCATCATGCCCTGGCGGGCAAAGGCCATATCGTGTCGGCGGGCTTTGGCGTCATTTTTCTGGCAGGGGTGGGCCTGGCGGTGCTGGCGCTGTACCTGATCAATGCCGCCATTCAATTTCTGCACGGTCGCTAGTCTTCACAGCAATTGAAACGCGAGCACCGCCACCAGCGTGGGGGGCAGTGCTGCAATCAGCAGTCCCAGCGGGTGGATGGTATTTTCTTCAAAGCTGCCGCGCAGGATGGCCACCCCGGCCGGATTGGGCGCATTTGCGATCACCGTCAAACCGCCACCCGTGACGGCTCCGGCGACCAGCGCCACCTTGAATTCCTGGCTCAGGCCGTCAACCAGCGAGCCCAGATAGGTGAGGGCCGCGTTGTCCGTGATGGCGGTCAGCGCCGTGGCCCCGAAGAACACCGCCGTCGAGTCCATGCCCATCAAAATGGGCTCCAGCCACCACTGTTGCAGGCCGCCCAGCACCACCAGCCCGGCCAGGAAGAACGCCACCAGCAGCGCTTCACGCAAGATCAACGGGTTCTGGTGTCGCTCGTAGGCGGCTGCAAAGCCCAGAAAAAACAGGAACAAGCCCATGAATACTTTAGGGTGATGCGCGAACACCACCACGCCCAACAGGAACATCAGGTGCACCAGCACCACGGAAAAGGGAACCGGCGGGGCATCATCGGTGCCGCCTTGCTTGCCCATGGCCCCCAGTTCACGCCGGAACAGCAGCATGGCCGAGCCCGCGTTGATGGCGACTGCGATCGCGGCCTTCCAGCCGAAGTTGGCGATCATGAACCAGATGTCCCAGTTCCATTTGGCCGCTACCATCAGCACCGGAGGTGCGGCAAACGGGGTGAGCGTGCCGCCAATGGAAATGTTCACGAACAGCACGCCGACGGTGACGTATTTCAGCTTGCTGGACACCGGCTCGGCAAACAGTGTGTCGCGCAGCATCAAGGCCGCAAGCGTCATGGCAGCGGGCTCTGTAATGAATGAGCCCAGAAGAGGTACAAAGGCCAGCATCAGGAAATACATGGCCATGTTCTTGCTCAGCGGCATGAAACGCGCGACCCACTGCACGGTAGCGGCCGCAAACTGCAGGATGGGCCGGGTTCCGGCAATGACCATGATCGCAAAAACGAACATGGGCTCTGTGAAGTTGCGTGTATCAAGGTAGGCCGTCGCCTCCTGCTTGCCGTTCACGGCGAACATGAACAGCATCAGGATCATGGCCCAAAAGCCAAACACCACCTCCACTTCACCCAGCAGGTGCCACAGGCCGGCATGGCGCGGCCGGCTGTGAGCCAGGTGTTCAAAAAACTTGGTCGAGAAGGTGTGGATCACGGCCAGTGCGAACAGCACCGCGCCGAGGAGCTGGATCAGTGTTGGATCAGTCATGGGATGTTATGTTAGCGAAGGATCAAAACCGGCACCTCACTCAGCCGCAGCAGCGTGGTCGTCGTGCTGCCGACGATCAGTTGGCGGATGCGCGAGTGGCCGAAAGCGCCCATCACCAGCAGGGCGGCACCTTGCGCTTTGACCAGTGCCGGCAATACTTGTTCGGGCCTGCCGGGTATCCGTTCGATCTCGGCGCTAAAGCCTGCGGCCACCGGGGTGCCGCAGGTGCTTGTGGCTACGAGTGGGATGCGCGTTCGTGTCGCCACCGAAGCCAGACCAGGCCCAGTGCGACAAGCGCCGCAGCGGCAGCAGAAAGCAGCAACACATATTGTTTTTGCATGAAGGCGTTGCCGAGAAAAACCGTACCCAGGGCGTACGGAATCTCGGTCAGCATCAGCGCGCCGAGATAGATGCGTAGTGGGTAGCCGAGAAGCCCGAAGAAGTATCCCGAAACGTCTGACGGAACCGCCAGCTGGACCAGCACGGCGGTGACGAATGAGCCGCCTTCAGGAATACGGTTTTCGTAGCGAGCGATCATTCCATCGGACAGCATTCGCTGCACGGCGGGGCGTTTCAGGCGGCGGCCAATGGCGTAGGTGACGAGCCCGCCCAGACACCAGCCGCTCCACAACAAGAGGAAGCAGCCCGTCTCGCCCCAGGTCTGTACGCCAATGGGAACGAGCAGCACACCGGAGAAAAACACCAGCATGGCCGAGAGCGCCGCCAGGCCCATGAAAATCAGGGCGCCCAGAACCGGGTGCTGCGCAATCATGGGCTCGGCCAGCGCAATGACGGAAACAATCTGGTGGTGAACTCTGTCGGACAAGGCCAGCAGCCCGGTGACGAGGAGGACGGCGATCAGGATTCCTGCCCTCCGCGAAATGTCGGACGCTGAGCCCCACAGCCCTGAATGTTTCATGGCGGCGCTTTTGGAGCCGCCCTGCGGCGGCGGTGGAGGAGGGGTAGGCGGTTCAGGCATCGAAAGTTTGAGGGATGTCTTCAAGCTGGAATTATCCGGTGAACTGCCACTTACGGTGACATCACCGCCGTTGGGACAATTCCATTACCCGGTGCATTCGGGAATGCCGGTTTTTTGAACAACAATAGGGGGCTTGGAGGAAACCGGTTTGAATGACGTTGTGCTTTGGTCTTTGTTGGCGCTTGCCGTTTTGAATGTGTTGGTATTGTTATGGCTGGCCCTGCGGCGGCCGGATGCCGGGGCGGCCCAGGCGGCGGAGCAGGGCAAGGCCGATTTGCTGGCTGCCATGCTGGGCAGCACGGAACGGCTGGAGCGTGAACTGCGCCGTGAGATCAGCGAGTCTTCGCGCGGCGGGCGACAAGAACTGACGCAAAACCTGGCTACTTTTCAGCAGACGCTGGTGCAGCAGGGGGCGGAGGCTACACGCACGCAAAATACCCAGATCGATGCGTTTTCGCAGCAACTCACACTGCTGCAGAAAACCCTGTCGGATACCCTGACCACGCAACTGCAATCGGTCAGCGAATCCAATGCCCGCCGCATGGTTGAAGTGCGGGAAACTTTGGAAAAGCAGCTGGCGCAACTGCAGCAAACCAATTCGGCCAAGCTCGACGAGATGCGCAAGACCGTTGACGAAAAATTGCATGCTACTTTGGAGACGCGGCTGGGCGAGAGTTTCAAACAGGTTGCTGACCGACTGGAGCAGGTGCACAAGGGCCTGGGTGAGATGCAGACCCTGGCGCAGGGCGTGGGCGACCTCAAGCATTTGTTGACCAATGTGAAAACGCGCGGCATTTTTGGCGAAGCCCAGTTGTCGGCCCTGCTGGAACAGGTGTTCACGGTGGACCAGTACGCGGCGCAGGTCGTCACGCGCCGTGGCGGCAAAAACCCGGTGGACTTCGCCATCAAGCTGCCGGGCCGCTCCGATTCGGGTGAACCGCTATGGCTGCCGATCGATGCGAAATTTCCCAACGAAGACTATGAACGCTTGCTCGATGCACAGCAGCGCGCCGATGCGCCGGGCGCTGAAATGGCGGGCAAGGCACTGGAGGTTCGGATTCGGCTGGAGGCCAGATCGATTTCAGAAAAATACATCGAGCCCCCTTACACCACCGACTTCGCCATTCTGTTTTTGCCCACGGAAGGTTTGTACGCGGAAGTGCTGCGTCGGCCCGGCCTGATGGAGAGCCTGCAGCGCGACCACCGCATCACCTTGGCTGGGCCCACCACGCTGCTGGCCATGCTGAGCTCGCTGCAGATGGGCTTCAGGACGCTGGCACTGGAAAAGCGTTCGAGCGAGGTGTGGCAGGTACTGGGCGCGGTCAAGACCGAGTTTGGCAAGTTCGGCGATGTGCTGGCCAAGGTGAAATCGCAAACTGAAACCGTGCTCAATACCCTGAGCACCGCCGAGCAGCGCAGCCGCGTCATGGGCAAGGCCTTGCGCAACGTTGAGGCGCTGCCGGAAATCGATTCAGTCCGGCTGATTCCTCTGGACAAAGAATCGGACGAAAGTTGATGTGCGCTAGATGAACCGCGAACTGGCTCGCCTGATCCTGGCGCAGGTCTGTCTGCATGCCTGCATGGCTGGCACGCGCATGGCCGCGCCGCTGCTGGCGCTTCGCCAAGGTTATAGCCCGGCGTCGGTGGGCGTGCTGCTCGCCTTGTTTGCCTTGGCGTC
>DASUIO010000288.1:0-2806 GCA_036279755.1 Polaromonas sp.
GGTGCTTGAAGAAATCGCCGCGGGCGATGGCGGCACCAGCACGGCGATCGGCGTGACCAACTGCCCGGTCAATGCCATCCTGATGCGCTACGGCAATGCGGCGCAGAAAAAGCAGTGGCTCACAGCGCTGGCGCAAGGCCAACTGCTGGGCGCGTTTTGCCTGACCGAGCCGCATACCGGCAGCGATGCCTCGGCCTTGCGGACCACGGCAGTCAGCGACGGCGACGGTTATGTGATCAACGGCGTCAAGCAGTTCATCACCAGCGGCAAAAACGGCCAGCTCGCCATCGTCATTGCAGTGACTGACAAGGGCGCTGGCAAAAAGGGCATGAGCGCCTTCATCGTACCGACCGATGCCCCCGGCTATGGTGTGGCACGGCTGGAAGACAAACTCGGCCAGCATTCGAGCGACACGGCGCAGATCAATTTTGACAACTGCCGAATACCGGCCGAGAACCTGATTGGCGCGGAGGGCGAAGGCTACAAGATCGCGCTGTCCGCCCTTGAAGGCGGGCGCATTGGCATTGCCGCGCAAAGCGTGGGCATGGCGCGCAGCGCGTTCGAAGTGGCACTGAGCTATGCCAGGGAGCGCCAGAGTTTCGGTACCGCCATTTTCAATCACCAGGCGGTTGGCTTCCGGCTGGCCGAGTGCGCGACCAAAATTGAAGCCGCCCGCCAACTCATCTGGCACGCCGCCAGCCTGCGCGATGCCGGCCGGCCCTGCCTGAAGGAAGCCGCCATGGCCAAGCTGTTTGCCAGCGAAATGGCCGAAGAAGTCTGCAGCGCCGCCATCCAGACGCTGGGCGGCTATGGCTATGTGAGCGACTTTCCGGTCGAGCGCATCTACCGCGACGTGCGGGTCTGCCAGATTTATGAGGGCACGTCGGACGTGCAGAAAATCATCATTCAGCGGGCGTTATCCTGATAATTTGCGGGATAGATCGCAGTTACGCGAAGCTCTATCCTGGATCGATCGGCATAAGTGGTTGAAATTCAACCATTGAGTGGTTGAATTTCAACCATTAGAATACGCGTATGCACCCCAGACACATCTCCCTTCTGCTGGCCGAAGCCCTGACGGACACCCCGGTGGTTGTGCTCAACGGCGCGCGGCAAAGCGGGAAAAGTACGTTGGTGCAGTCACTGGCGGCTTCATCAGGCTTGCCTGAAGTCCGCCCCCGCCAGTACCTGACACTGGATGACGCGGTGGTGCTGAACGCCGCCAAGTCTGATCCGGCCGGCTTCATCAATGGGCTGGCAGGCCCTGTTACGCTGGACGAGGTCCAGCGCGCGCCCGAACTCTTTCTGGCCATCAAGGCCGCTGTGGACCGCGACCGCCAGCCAGGGCGCTTCTTGCTCACCGGTTCGGCCGATGTGCTGCTGTTGCCCGGTATCGCCGACTCCCTGGCCGGGCGCGTGGAGATATTGTCACTGTGGCCACTGTCGTGCGCCGAACTGGCCGACAGCGCAGCCTTCAACCGGGCCGACTGGCTGTTTCAGGGCGACCTGACAGCCTTGGCCATTGCGCCCTGTGACCGTGATGACCTCATCGCTCGCCTGCTGGCGGGCGGTTTCCCGGATGCCGTCACTCGCCACAACCCACGCCGCCGGGCGGCCTGGTTTGACAGTTACGTGCAGTCCATCCTGCAGCGTGACGTGCGCGACCTTGCCAATATCGAGCAGCTCACCGAGATTCCCAACCTGCTGCAGTTGCTGGCCACCCGCAGTGCCACGTTGCTGAACTTTGCGGAGCTCTCCCGTTCCTGTTCTTTGCCGCAAAGCACGCTCAAGCGCTATTTCGCGCTGCTGGAAATGCTGTTTCTGGTGGTGCGTTTGCCCTCGTGGGAGCGTAACGCTGGCAAGCGCCTGGTCAAGGCGCCCAAGGTTTTTCTGCCCGACGCTGGTCTGCTTTGTCACTTCATGGGCGAAACACCCGACAGCTTGGCCGCCAAAGCCGGCCTGCCTGGCAGGGTGGTTGAAACCTTTGTGCTGGCCGAGTTGCTCAAGCATGTGGCGTTTTCAGCGCAGCGCTTGTCGCTGTGGCACTACCGTACGCAAACCCATATCGAGGTGGACTTCATCCTGGAAAACCGCATGGGCCAGCTCGCAGGCATTGAGGTCAAGGCCAGCACCACCGTGGATGGCAAAGACTTCAAGGGCCTGCGTCACCTGCAAGAAACCGAGCCCGAAACCTTTATGCGCGGTTTCGTCCTTTATGCGGGGCGTGACATGGTGCCTTTTGGCGAGAAGCTGTGGGCGGTGCCGTTGTCAATGTGGTGGGCCGCGCTACGGGCTTGATAATCCACTGGTGACGCATTTTTCCAGACGTCATCCAGGAGACCCCCCTATGCCCATTACCAAAGGATTCCGCCAGCTCGTTGACGAGGCCATGGCGCAGGTCACCACTTACAGCGTGGCACAGGTGCGCGAACGGCTGGAAGCGCAAGATGCAGCCAAGGTGCAGATCGTCGACATCCGCGACGTGCGCGAGTTGGAGCGCGAAGGCACTGTCCCGGGCGCTCTCCTGGCGCCGCGCGGCATGCTCGAGTTCTGGGTCGATCCGGCATCGCCCTATTTCAAGCCGGTGTTTGGCGACGAAAGCAAGGAATTCATCCTGTTCTGCGGCGCGGGCTGGCGCAGTGCGCTGGCCACCAAGGCACTACGTGACATGGGCATGACCAACGTGGCGCACATCGATGGCGGATTTGCCGAGTGGGTGAAACAGGGCGCGCCGACCGAAAGCCTGGAGGTGCACAAGCAGGCCCACGCGGCGCGGCGCGCCGCCAAAGGCTGAAGCCGCATGGCG
>DASUIO010000289.1:0-2400 GCA_036279755.1 Polaromonas sp.
AGGGAAACAGCGAGGCGCGCTGTTCGCGCACCAGCGCGCGTGCCTGGGCATAGGCGGCCACGGCAGCGGCCACGTTCTGGTTGGACACTTCGACGCTTGCGGCCAGCTGGTCAAGCACCGGGTCGCCAAACAGCGACCACCACGGGCCGCGCTCCAGCGCATCGGCAGGCGCGGCGGGCACCCAGCCTTCGGCCTCCTTGAAGCGGCTGACGTCCTGGGTGGCTGGGCGTTGGTAGTCAGGGCCGACGGCGCAGCCACTGACCTGCAAGGCCAGCAGCGCAGCGGCGACCAGGTGGGGAAAAAAGCTTGGGTGCATGGAATCACTCATTGATGTTGCAGTGGGCTACCTGTGCTTGGTTCATTGGCGGATGGTCCATCGGAATGACGGCTTAGCTGGCGCTCCGCAGGGCTGCGGCGGCGCACCTTGTCGAGCAAGACATAAACCACCGGCGTGGTCAGCAGGGTGAGTAGCTGGCTGGCAATCAGCCCGCCAATGATGGCGATACCCAGCGGGCGGCGCAGCTCGGCGCCTTCGCCAAACCCGATGGCCAGCGGCAAGGCGCCCAGCATGGCGGCCAGCGTGGTCATCAGAATCGGACGAAAGCGCAACAGACAGGCCTCACGCACCGCTTCCACGGCGGAAATGCCGCGCGCACGTTCGGCGTCAAGCGCGAAGTCGATGATCAAAATGGCATTTTTCTTGACGATGCCAATCAGCAGGAAAACGCCGATCAGCGCGATGATGGAAAAATCCATCTTGAACAGCATCAGCGCCAGCACGGCACCCACACCCGCCGAGGGCAGGGTGGAGATCACCGTCAGAGGATGCACCAGGCTCTCGTAAAGGATGCCGAGCACGATGTAAATCACCACCAGCGCGGCCAGAATCAGCAACGGTTGCTCGTTTTGTGACTGCTGAGCGCTGCGCGCCGTGCCCGCGAAACTGCCGCGCACATTGTTGGGCAGGCTGATCTCGGCTTCCGCCTGCCGCACGGCGGCCTCGGCATCGCTGAGCGTGCGGCCCTCGGCCAGGTTGTAAGACACCGTGGTGGAGAGCTCGCCGTCTTCATGGCTGACCGAGGCGGCTGTGGCGTTTTCGCTAAAGCGCGCAATCGCTGACAGCGGCACCATGGGGGTGAGCACCGAACTCAGCGCCTGTCCGGTGGAGGGATCGCGCAAGGCCGGGTTCACTGCCGCCATGGCGAGCGTCGTGCCGCTGCCATTTCTTGCCGGAATGTAGATGTCCTTGAGCGACTCGGGGCTGCGGGTGAAGCGCGGCGCCACTTCCATGATGACGTGGTACTGGTTCAGTTCGGCATATAGGGTGGCGACCTGGCGCTGACCGAAGGCGTCATACAGCGCGTTGTCCACATCGCGTGAGCTAATGCCCAGCCGCGCCGCGCTTTCCTTGTCGACCGTGACCATGGTTTCGACGCCGCTTTCTTCCTGATCGGTGTCCACGTCGATGAGCGCGTCCTGGTGCTTCATCTGCTCGGCCAGGCGCGTGGCCCAAAGTGCCAAATCGGCTGCGTTGTCGCTTTTGAGGGTGTACTGATAGGTCGAATTGCTCTGGCGGCCGCCGCCTCTAAGGTCTTGTACGGGGTTGAGGAAGAGAGTGATGCCGGTGACTTGCGCCAACTGTGGGCGCAGCCGCGCTATCACCGCCTGACCGGCATCCGTTCGCTGCGCAACTGGCTTGAGATTGATGAACATGAAGCCGCCCCCTGCACGGGAGCCGCCGGTAAAGCCGACGACCGTATCCACTGCCGGGTCGCGCTGGATGATGTTAACCAGCTGCTTGAGCTTGCCCTGCATGGCCTGAAAGGAAATACTTCGGTCGGCACGCATGCCGCCGCTGATCTGCCCGGTGTCCTGCTGCGGGAAATAGCCTTTGGGCACCTTGATAAAAAGGTAGCCATTGAGCCCGATGACAGCCAGCAGCATCAGCATGACCAGCAGCCGGTTGTCCAGCGCCCAGTCGAGGCTCACTTCGTAGAGGCGTAGCATGCGCTTGAAGACGTTTTCAAACCATCTCGCCAGGCGCCCTGGCGGCCTGTTGCTGGCATCAGGCTTGAGCAGCCAGGCGCACATCATGGGCGTGGTGGTCAGAGAAATCACCAGCGAGATCAACACCGCCGCCGACAGCGTCACTGCGAATTCGCGGAACAGCCGACCTATCTGCCCGCCCATGAAGAGCAGCGGGATAAACACCGCCACCAGCGACAAGCTGATGGACAGCACCGTGAAACCCACTTCGCGGGCCCCCAACAATGCGGCCTTGAAGCGGTTCATGCCCGCCTCAATGTGGCGGCTGGTGTTTTCCAGCACCACGATGGCGTCATCCACCACAAAGCCGGTGGCCACCGTGAGTGCCATCAGGCTCAGGTTGTTGAGGCTGAA
>DASUIO010000290.1:0-2392 GCA_036279755.1 Polaromonas sp.
TCGCCGATGACCACACCCGGTTGGTATGACGGCATGATGTTGCCGAGGGCTGTAGAGGGGCGTCCCGCCACAAAGTCGCCCACCAACTGGCCGGGCGCTTCGTAGTTGCTGCCGCCGAGAACAAAGGCATGCGATTCGAGCTGGCGCTGCAGCGCGATGCCCGCGAGGGCATCGCCCGGGTAGTCACGCGGATCAATGCCCACCACGATGCCTGCATTGGCGTTGCGCTCGTTGCGTGAATACTGGCTCATTCCATTGGTCACCACGCAGCCAAGCTCCGAGGTGGCGGCCACCACGGTGCCGCCCGGACACATGCAAAAACTGTACACCGAGCGGCCATTGCTGGCGTGGTGTACCAGTTTGTATTCGGCCGCGCCGAGGGATGGGTGCCCGGCGTGGCGGCCCCAGCGCGCGCGGTCGATGAGACTTTGCGGGTGCTCCACCCGAAAACCGATGGAAAAAGGTTTGGCCTCAATATGCACGCCGCGGGCGTAAAGCATCGCAACGGTGTCGCGCGAGCTGTGGCCCAGCGCCAGCACCACCTGGTCGGCGCGCAACTCATGCGTCTGGCCGGTAGCCTGGTTCAGCACCGTGAGGCCCCGGATCTGCTTGCCGCCGGAATCTTCTTCAATCAGCACGTCCGTCACGCGCTGCTGAAAACGGATTTCGCCGCCCAGCGCAATGATCTGCGCGCGCAGGTTCTCCACCACCTTCACCAGCTTGAAGGTGCCGATGTGAGGGTGCGCTTCGTAAAGAATATCGGCCGGCGCGCCAGCCTTGACAAACTCATTCATCACCTTGCGGCCCAGATGGCGCGGGTCCTTGATCTGGCTGTAAAGCTTGCCGTCCGAAAACGTTCCCGCGCCGCCTTCGCCGAACTGCACATTGGACTCGGGGTTCAGTACGTTTTTGCGCCACAGGCCCCAGGTGTCCTGGGTGCGCTCACGCACGGTTTTGCCGCGCTCCAGCACGATGGGCTTGAAGCCCATTTGCGCCAGCACCAAGGCTGCAAAGATGCCGCAAGGGCCAAAGCCGACAACCACCGGGCGCAACGGCAGGCCGGCGGGTGCTTGCGCCACCGGATGGTAGACCATGTCCGGCGTGGGCAGGATGTGCGGGTTGCCGGCATGCTGGTGCAGCAGCGCGGCTTCAAGCTCGGCGCTGGCAAGCAGCACATCGACGATGTAAACCTGCATGATCACGGCTTTGCGGGCATCAAAACTGCGCTTGAAAACCGTGAAGCTCACCAGGTCGGCGGGCGTGATATGCAGTGTGTGGAGGATGGCGCCCTGCAACGCGTTTTCAGCGTGCTCGAGCGGGAGTTTGATTTCGGTCAGTCGCAGCATGGTCGTCTCGGCAGGGGCTTGTGATTATCAAGCAGAAGCTGCCAATGATAAGGGCGGATGGAGGGTCAGCCGCCGCGCTCCCGGTGCGGCAGCGAGGCGACTTAAGCCGGAAAAAGCCCTTCCACCGACAAATAACGCTCGCCGGTGTCGTAGTTGAAACCCAGAACGCGGGCTCCAGCCGGCAGCTCCGGCAGTTTCTGCGCAATGGCGGCCAGGGTGGCTCCTGACGAAATACCCACCAGCATGCCCTCTTCGCACGCGCAGCGGCGCGCCATTTCCCGGGCGGGTTCGGCATCGACCTGGATCACGCCGTCGAGCAGACTGGTGTCGAGGTTTTTCGGAATGAAGCCTGCGCCTATGCCCTGGATCGGGTGCGGGCCGGGCTGGCCGCCCGAGATGACAGGAGAAGCCACCGGTTCGACGGCAAACACTTTGAGTCGCGGCCAAGCCGCCTTGAGCACCCTGGCGCAGCCCGTCAGGTGGCCGCCAGTGCCCACGCCGGTGATCAAAGCGTCGAGTCCCTCGGGGAAATCGGCCAGGATTTCCTGCGCCGTGGTGCGAGCGTGTACGTCGATGTTGGCCGGGTTCTCGAACTGCTGCGGCATCCATGCGCCGGGCGTTGCCGCCACCAGTTCCTGGGCGCGGGCGATGGCGCCCTTCATGCCTTTTTCGCGCGGCGTCAGGTCGAAGCTGGCGCCGTAGGCCAGCATCAGCCGGCGGCGTTCGATGCTCATGCTGTCGGGCATCACCAGCACCAGCTTGTAGCCCTTGACGGCCGCCACCATCGCCAGCCCGATGCCGGTGTTGCCCGAGGTCGGCTCGACGATCGTGCCGCCGGCTTGCAGCGCACCCGAGCGTTCGGCGTCCTCGACCATCGCCAGCGCGATGCGGTCCTTGACCGAGCCGCCGGGGTTGGCGCGCTCGCACTTGATCCAGACCTGCTGCGTGGCGTGGCCGAAGAGGCGCTGGATGCGGACATGCGGCGTGCCGCCGATGGTTTGCAGGATGGTGTCGGCTTTCATTCGGTCTCCTTGGGGCCGGGCCCC
>DASUIO010000291.1:0-4568 GCA_036279755.1 Polaromonas sp.
ACGAGCTTGTCCGGTCCCCAGACCTTGAACCACCAGTCAGTGCCATATTCTTCGTCGATCTTGCGCATGGCCCGGCGGAAATCGAGCGCCTCGGCAATGCTCTCCTCAACCAGCGCTGTGCCGCCAGGCGGCTCCATCATCGCGGCGGCCACGTCGCAGCTGGCAATAATGCTGTACTGCGGCGACGTCGAGGTATGCATCAGGTAGGCCTCGTTAAACAGCGGCCGGTCCAGTTTAATGTTTTGCGAATCCTGCACCAGCACCTGGCTGGCCTGGCTAATGCCAGCCAGCAGCTTGTGAATTGACTGCGTGGCGTACACCACGGCATTCTTCGGGCGGGTGCGGTTTTTTCCCATGGAATGGTAGCAACCATAAAACGGGTGAAACGCCGCGTGAGGCAGCCAGGCTTCGTCAAAATGCAGGTTGTCGACGTAGCCGTCGAGCATGCCCTTGATGGTTTCGGTGTTGTAAAGCACGCCGTCGTAGGTCGACTGCGTCAGCGTCAGCACTCGCGGTTTGACTTTTTCCGGGTCAACACCCTTGAGCAGCGGATTGGCCTTGATCTTCGCCTTGATGGCTTCGGGCTCGAACTCGCTTTGCGGAATCGGGCCGATGATGCCGAAATGGTTGCGCGTCGGCTTCAAAAACACAGGAATGGCACCGGTCATGATGATGGCGTGCAAAATCGATTTGTGGCAATTGCGGTCCACCACGACCACGTCGCCGGGCGCCACCGTGTAATGCCAAACAATTTTGTTGCTGGTCGATGTGCCGTTGGTCACAAAGAAACAGTGATCGGCATTGAAAATGCGGGCAGCATTGCGCTCGGACGCCGCCACCGGTCCGGTGTGATCCAGCAGCTGGCCCAGCTCTTCCACCGCGTTGCACACGTCAGCACGCAGCATGTTCTCGCCAAAGAACTGGTGAAACATCTGCCCGACCGGGCTTTTCAGGAAGGCTACACCCCCTGAATGACCCGGGCAGTGCCATGAATAAGAGCCATCTTCAGCATAGTCCAGCAAGGCCTTGAAAAACGGCGGCTGCACGCCCTCCAGGTAGCTCTTGGCTTCACGAATGATGTGACGCGCCACGAACTCGGGCGTGTCTTCAAACATGTGGATGAAGCCGTGCAGCTCGCGCAGGATATCGTTGGGAATGTGCCGTGAGGTCTTGGTCTCGCCATAGACATAAATCGGCACATCGAGATTCTTGCGGCGCACCTCTTCAATGAAGTTGCGCAAATTCAACACGGCCGGGTCCAGATCAGGCCCGGGCGTGAACTCCTCATCATCGATCGACAAAATAAATGCACTGGCACGACTTTGCTGTTGCGCAAATTGCGACAGATCGCCATAGCTGGTCACACCCAGCACCTCAAAGCCTTCGGTTTCAATGGCTTGCGCCAGCGCGCGAATACTCAGCCCGGAGGTATTTTCCGAGCGGAAGTCTTCGTCAATGATGATAATCGGGAAGCGAAATTTCATGGTGTGAGCGGATCGGCAGGCTGACCCGGAAGTTATAACGGCGATTAATAACAGCGAAGTGTACGAAATAAATGACATCGCCATTGAAGACGCTTCATTTGCGTCAAAATGACCTTCATTCATACAAAAGGGCAAAGCCGCATGACTGAGTCAACAATCTGGTGGCTGCTTGCAGGTGGCGCGGTCGCCGCTGAGCTGCTCACGGGAACTTTCTTCCTGCTGATGATCAGTATTGGACTGGCGGCGGCAGCGCTGGCCGCCTATGCCGGCGCCACTACCGTGATGCAGTTGCTGGTGGCTGCGGTGATCGGAGGGGGCGCCGTGGTCGTCTGTTACCTGATCAAGAAAAAACGGCCGTCCGATCCTTCCGTCCGTGCTGATCGCAGTGTTAACCTGGACGTTGGCGAAACGGTCCTCATCGAGGAATGGAACGCGGACGGTACCGCCATGGTGAAATACCGCGGCGCCAACTGGACCGTGATCCAGCGGCCCGGCAGCACGCCGTCAGCCGGACTGCATCGGGTCGTGGAGCTGGTTGGTAACCGGCTGCTGGTCGACAAGATCTAACAACCCCAAAAAGAAAGTTTCTCAATGGAAATTGCCGTTCTCATATTCGTCATTGCCGTCATCTTTATCACCCGTTCCATCAAGGTGGTGCCCCAGCAAAATGCCTGGGTCATCGAGCGCCTGGGCAAATACCACGGCACGCTGGCGCCGGGACTGAATTTCCTTGTGCCTTTCATTGACCGGGTGGCCTACAAGCACAGCCTGAAGGAAATTCCGATGGATGTCCCCAGCCAGGTCTGCATTACCCGCGACAACACGCAACTGCAGGTCGACGGCATTTTGTATTTCCAGGTGACCGACCCGATGCGTGCCAGCTATGGATCGTCCAACTACATCATGGCGGTGACGCAGCTGTCCCAAACCTCTTTGCGCTCCGTGATCGGCAAGCTGGAGCTCGACAAAACCTTTGAAGAACGTGACATCATCAATGCGCAAGTCGTTGCAGCGATTGACGAAGCGGCGTTGAACTGGGGGGTGAAGGTCTTGCGCTATGAAATCAAGGACTTGACGCCACCGAAGGAAATCCTGCATGCCATGCAGTCGCAAATTACCGCTGAACGCGAAAAGCGCGCATTGATCGCCGCCTCTGAAGGCCGCAAACAGGAACAGATCAACATTGCCAATGGTGAGCGGGAAGCCTTTATCGCACGTTCCGAAGGCGAAAAACAGGCCGCCATCAACAACGCGCAAGGCGAAGCTTCGGCCATCCTGGCGGTGGCTGAAGCCAATGCCAAGGCCATCGAGGTGGTTGCCGCAGCGATCAGTCTACCGGGCGGAGAGCAGGCCGTGCAGCTCAAGGTGGCAGAAAAAGCCGTTGAAGCCTATTCAAGTGTTGCGAACAAGGCGACCACCACCCTGATCGTGCCCAGCAACATGACCGAAGTGTCCGCCCTGATCACGTCGGCGATGAAAATGGTGCAAGCCAACAAGGCTTGATCGGCATCCCTACCGACTCATAGGCACGGGCAAGGCAATGAACACAAAAAATGTTCTGGGCACTGAGTTGGTGCCCTGCTCTTACGACCCCGTCACCGGTTATTTCCGCGACGGCTGCTGCACTACCGATGAATCCGACAGGGGTTCCCATCTGGTGTGCGTGCGGGTCACTCAAGAGTTTTTGACGTTCTCCAGCGCCCGCGGCAATGACCTCGTCACGCCGCAGTCCCAGCATCGTTTTGCCGGGCTCAAACCAGGCGACCGCTGGTGCCTGTGCGCCAACCGCTGGCGGGAGGCACTGGAGGCAGGCTTTGCGCCGCCGGTCATTCTGGAGTCCACCCATCTCAATGCCCTCGAATTTGTCACCATGGCACAACTGGAAAAACACCGTTTTCAGGGCGCTGTTCACTAGCGCAGCATTTCATGCGGTCATTCGCTCCGGGCAGGGCCGTGGCACTGCTACAATGGGGAGCTAAACGGAAGGGTGGATGAGCGGTTTAAGTCACACGCCTGGAAAGCGTGCGTGGGGTTATACCCACCGCGGGTTCGAATCCCGCCTCTTCCGCCAAATTGGTCGGGCACATCCAAAGCCTGACAGCTTGTAAAGGGTTGAAAAACCCATAAAAATAGCCACCGCAAGGTGGCTATTTTTGTTTCTGCTGAACGGTTTAGTTCAGGGCTGTCTTCTTGCCATCTTTGTAGACATACAAGGTGATGGCCGGGTTTTTCAATTCACCGTTGGGCTCGAATGCGATGGTGGTGGTGACGCCTTTGAAGTTGGCTTTGATCAACTCAGCGTTGTAAACCTTTGGATCGGTCGAATTGGCACGCTTCATGGCGTCAACGATCAGGAACGTAGCGTCATAGGTGTATGGGCTGTAAACTTGGAACTGACCAGGGTACTTGGCGTCGTAGCGCTTTTTCCAGGCTTCGCCACCAGGCATTTTGGCGAGAGATGCACCGCCTTCAGCGCAAACCACATTGCCGATGGTCTTGGCGCCGGCAGCCAGCTTGGCCAATTCAGCCGTGCAGATGCCGTCACCGCCAAAGTATTTGACATTGCTCATGCCGAGCTGCTCCATTTGGCGCAACATCGGGCCACCTTGTGGGTCCATGCCACCAAAGAAAATGGCGTCGGGGCTTTTGGATTTGACGGCCGTAAGAATGGCCATGAAGTCGGTGGCTTTATCGGTGGTGTATTGTTCGTCAACCACGGTCATGCCTTTTGCCAGCGCCGTCTTTTTGAACACTTCAGCAACGCCTTGGCCGTATGCCGTGCGGTCATCAATGATCGCAACTTTTTTCAGTTTCAGCGCGTCAGCCGCATAGAAAGCCAGACCAGCGCCCAAGGCGTTGTCGTTGGCGATGATACGGTATGTGGTTTTGTAGCCAGGCTTGGTCAGGCCAGGGTTGGTTGCAGCACCCGTCACCATGGGAATGCCGCAATCGTTGTAGACCTTGGAAGCCGGAATCGTCGTGCCCGAATTCAGGTGACCGACTACACCAGATACTTTGGAATCGCACAATTTTTGTGCAGCAGCCGTGCCCTGTTTTGGATCAGCGGCATCGTCTTCAGCAGCC
>DASUIO010000292.1:0-3640 GCA_036279755.1 Polaromonas sp.
GGCAACCCCTATGCGGCGCTGCAGTTTCACTGGGTCGAGCTGGAACGCGTGGTGCGCATCGAGGGCCTGGTCGAGAAAGTCTCTGACGAAGAAAGCGACGAATACTTCCACAGCCGGCCACTGGATTCCCGCATTGGTGCCTGGGCCAGTCCGCAAAGCGAAGTTATCAGCAGCCGCAGCGTGCTGGTCGTCAATGCAGCAAAATTTGGCGCCAAATTCTTGCTGCAGCCGCCACGGCCGCCGCACTGGGGTGGCTACCGGCTCAAGCCCGACAACTGGCAGTTCTGGCAGGGCCGAAAAAGCCGGCTGCATGACCGTTTGCGCTACACGCTGCAAGCCGATGACAGCTGGCTGCGTGAGCGACTGGCACCCTGAAGACGTCTAATCCACCAACCGACCAAGCCGCTCAATCGCCTGGTGTCGAACCGCCTGGAGCTGCTCAACGCTGACCAGGCCTGGCGCAATTTCAGTCAGCGGCACCAGCACAAAAGCCCGCTGCATCATGCGCGGATGCGGCACCGTGAGGTTCGCTGAATCGATGCGGGCGCTGCCGTACAAGAGCAGGTCAAGGTCCAGCGTGCGCGGCGCATTGCGGTAAGGTCGTTCGCGTCCGGCCAGCCGCTCAATTTGCTGCAGTTCCCCCAAGAGCGCGGGCGCGGTCAAGCTGGTTTGCAGCGCCACCACGGCATTGAAGTAGTCGGGGCCGGTCGCCGTGGCCTCGCGGCCTGAATCGGTGTTTAGTGGCGCGGTTTTGTAGACGCTGGAAGTTTGGTGCACTTGTGTCAGCGGCAAGTGCTTCATGGTGTTGACAGCCTGCCGGAGCGCTGCCTCGGCATCGCCAAGATTGGCACCCAGGGCGACGTAGGCGGTGACAGCGTTCAGAACGCCTGGCCGACTGACGGCGTCGCTGGTCGGCACGCCTTTGCACATGACAAGGCTGCCCGCCTCAGGAACTGGAGGCCAGGTCCGATGAGGACTGGCCGCCAGCGCCTTCCGTGGCACCAGGATTAGCCTGGGTCGCGGGCTTGCGGCGGCGACGGCGTTTTTTGACCGGTGCCGTGTCGCCCTCTTCCAGGGGCGGCTCGGCCAGACCGGGTTCCGTGCGATGGGCACCGGAGGATTTGCCGGGCACGGTGCCCGCTGCACTCGCCGCATCGGCATCCGGCCGCTTCACGCGGACTCGGGGCTGCTGCGGTTTTTTCAGTTGCGCCTGGCGCACCTCTTCAATCATGGCGTGACGTTCGTCGTCGTAGGCGGTGCTGAATGTCTCCCACCACTCGGCCAGCGTGGCATCGATCTCGCCGGTCTGTGCGCGCAGGCGCATAAAGTCAAACCCGGCGCGAAAACGTGGTTGCTCCAGCAGGGTGTAGGGTGAGCTGCCCACGCGCTTTTCAAAGCGCGGCTGCATGCTCCAGATATCGCGCATGTCCGTGCCCAGTTTGCCGCGGCCGGAGACATCGCCAATCCTGGCGTTGAAGGAATCGTCAATCGCATCCTGCAGCGCCGACATGACCGGCTCGCCCCGGTTGCGGCGCTTCTCCCAGCCGCTGCGCACATCGGACCACAACACGCAAGACAGCAAAAAGCTCGGAGCCACCGGTTTGCCCTCGCCGACGCGGCGGTCAGTATCCTGCAAGGCCAGCTTCAGCAGGGGGTCGTCGGCCATCTCCACCACCACGTCGAGCAGTGGATAAATGCCGGTGCCCAGCCCCAGGGCTTTGAGCTGGTCAATACTGGCCAGCGAATGGCCGGTTTGCAGCAGCTTGAGCATTTCATCAAACAGGCGCGATTGCGGCACGTCGGCCAGCAGGCCCCTCATCTCGCGCAGGGGTGCGGCGGTCTTGTCTTCAAACTTGAAGTTGAGCGCATTGAGCTTGGCCGCGAAACGCACGGCGCGAATGATGCGCACCGGGTCTTCGCGGTAACGCACGGCCGGATTGCCGATCATGCGGATGATTTTCTTCCTGGAGTCGCGGAAACCGTTGTGGTAATCGACCACGATCTGGGTTTCGGGGTCGTAGTACATGGCGTTGATGGTGAAGTCGCGGCGCGCAGCGTCTTCTTCCATCGGGCCCCAGACGTTGTCGCGCAGCACACGCCCCGCGCTATCTACAGCATGCTTCATGCCGGCGAGTTCGCTCTTGCTGGTGCGCTCATTGCCGCCCACTTGGCTTGCCAGGCTGCTGTCCAGGTGTGCGCGAAAGGTTGAAACCTCAATCACTTCATGCTCGCGGCCGCGGCCATAAACAACGTGCACGATGCGAAAGCGCCGACCAATGATGAAGGCCCGACGAAACAGACTTTTTACTTGCTCGGGCGTGGCATCGGTGGCCACGTCAAAGTCTTTCGGGCGCAGGCCAACCAGCAGGTCGCGGACGGCGCCGCCCACCACATAGGCTTCAAAACCCGCTGCTTGAAGCGTGTGCACCACATCCATCGCCCGTTCATCAACCAGCTTGGGGTCGATGCCGTGTTCCTTGGGGCCAATTTCCTCGCGTTTTCCGAAAGCTGATTTTGTGATGCGATTGGCACCGGACCCAGTGCGGCCTGATTTGCCAAACAGCTTGTCGATAAATTTTTTAATCATGATTCTTTTAAAACTTTGCGGGACAGGCCGCAATTGCGCAGCAGCGAGCTCTATGTCCCACTAAAACAGGTCAAGTATGCGCCATCCGCGCTCTGTGGCCAGGGCGCGAAGGCGCTGATCCGGGTTGGTGGCGACCGGGTGCGTCGCTTTCTCCAGCAAGGCCAAATCGTTCAGGGAGTCGGTGTAAAACGTGGTTTCCACATGCTCCCAGCTTAAGTTGCGCGCAGCCAGCCAGGCCTCGACCCGCGCCACCTTACCCTCGCGGAAAGAAGGCATCCCCTTGATTTCACCGGTGACCTCGCCTGCGGCATTGCGCTCCAGCTCGACGGCGATCAGTTCGCTCACGCCAAAGGCCTCGGCAATCGGACGTGTCACAAATTCATTCGTGGCAGTCACGATCACCAGCTCGTCGCCGACCGCGCGGTGCTGCTGAACCAGCGCCTGAGCTTGCGTTGTAATGGTTTTTTGCACCACGTCAGCCATAAAACGGGCATGGGCAGCCTTGGATTTTATCGCACCTTGCTCCCGCATGGCCTGGGTGGCGAAGCGCACGTAGTCGTGAACATCGAGTGTGCCCGCCCGGTACTGCGCAAAGTATTCGGCATTGCGGCGCTTGAATTCGGTTGCGTCGCACCAGCCCAGCGCGATGGTGAATTCGCCCCACTCGTAATCAGAATCAATCGGGATTAGCGTGTGGTCCAGATCGAACAAGGCAAGGCGACGAGCCCCCACGCTTTTCACTTTGTGTAAAGCGGCGGCACCAGAGCCAGCCTTAGCGGTTCTCAATTTTTTTGGCATCATAGGCTTTCAAGCATGGATTTAATCAGCGGAATGGTGATGGCCCGCTGGGTCTGCAGGGCATAGCCGTCCAGTTGGTCCAGCAGCTGCATGAGGCTTCCCAGATCCCGCGAAAAGCGCGTCAGCATGAAATCCATGACCTCGTCACCCAGAAACACGCCGCGCGCATCGGCTTCTTGCCTGAGCACGGCGCGCCGCTCTGCTTCGGTCAAGGCCTGCAGGCCGAACAAATGGCCCCAGCCCAGGCGCGTACGC
>DASUIO010000293.1:0-4349 GCA_036279755.1 Polaromonas sp.
GGTCCAAAAGCTATATTGCCGCGCTGCAGTGGCACCCCGAGTTCCACCAGGCGGGCTCGGACACGATTGACGACGGCGCCGTGCTCAATGACTTCCTGACGGCCGTGGCCGCCGCCAAAGACGCCCAGAGCCTTCGCCAAAAAACGCTGCCGCTGCTGGCGTCCTGAACCGGGGCCCGCCTCAACTCAGGTGCTTGCCCACAATCCCGGCCAGCTCGAACATCGTCACCTGCGGCTTGCCAAACACCGCCAGCAGCTTGGCATCGGCATTGATGGCGCGCTTGTTGGCGGCGTCCTGCAGGCCCTCGGCCTTGATGTAGTCCCACAGCTTCTTGATGACCTGGGGGCGTGCCACCGGCTCGGTGCCAATCACGGCGGCCAGCGCGTCGCTGGGCTTCAGGCCGGCGCCGGGGGCCGTGACGCGCGCGGCCTTGGGCTTGGCAGCCTTCGCCGCCACTTTTTTCGCGGCAACCTTTTTAGCGGCAGCTTTTTTAGCGGCGGGAGCCCCGGCAGCTTTGACGGCCACGGTTTTGCCAAATGGCGTCTTGATGGTGCCCGTTTTGGCGGCAGCCGGTTTGCGCGGCGGAAATTTCGACGGTGCAAACTCGAAGTTCACCTTGCCAGCTTCCTTGTCCCAGGCCAGCATGGCCTTGAAGGGGCGGCGCGTGCGCATGGAGACGAACTTGTCGAGCAGATCGGTCTTGCCCGTGGTCAGCAGCTTGTGCATCTGCTCGCGCTCGACCGGCTGCTGCAGGATGATCTGGCCGGTCTTGAAGTCACAGCTGGGCGTCGGCTGGGCGAGAGTAGGCACTGACTTCTCGCAGACGTAGTTCTTGCCGAGTTCAAACACACCACTGCCGCACTTGGGGCAGGCGCCGAGCGACTGCTGGCCGCTGAAATCGACAATCTCGCCGGACTCGGCGTTTTTGTCGTCGCCAAAGTCGAACTCAAGCTTGTAGTTTTTGCTTTCCTCGTCGAACTTGATCACCATCTCGGCGCTGAAGGGCCAGCCCGCCTTGGAGCGAAAGCCATCCAGCGGGCCAATTTTCTTGTCACGCAGAAACTGCTCGACCTCGGCCGTCTCAAAGGTGCGGCCTGCCGGGGTTTTGCCAAACGAAAAGCCGCAGCCATCCTCACCGTTTTTGCCGGTGCAGGTGTAGCGGCGGTAGTTTTCCTTGATCACGCCGCCGCAGTTGGGGCAGGGCGCTTGCAGCGTCGCGTAGTCACCGGGAATGGTGTCCTTGTCGTAACCCTTGGCCTTGTTGACGAGGCGCTCGGTCATGCTGGCAATATCGGCCATGAAGGAGGCACGGCTCAGCTGGCCGTGCTCCATTTGCGCGAGCTTGTGCTCCCACTCGCCGGTCAGCTCGGCTTTGGAGAGCTCCTGCACATCCAGGCCGCGCAGCAGCGTCATGAGCTGAAACGCCTTGGCCGTCGGGATCAGTTCGCGGCCTTCGCGCAGCATGTATTTTTCCGCGATCAGCCCCTCGATGGTGGCCGCCCGGGTGGCCGGGGTTCCCAAACCTTTCTCCTGCATGGCTTCACGCAACTCGTCGTCGTCAATGGTTTTACCGGCGCCTTCCATGGCACCCAGCAAGGTGGCCTCGGTGTAGCGGGCGGGCGGCCGGGTTTTCAGGCCCTTGGCGTCCACCACTTCGGCCAGCACGCGCTCGCCGGGTTTGACCGGCACCAGGCTTTGCCCCTTGTCGCCTTCCTTGGCGTCAGCCACTTCTTCGGCCGCTTCCTTGCCGTAAATGGCCAGCCAGCCGGGCTTGACCAGCACCTTGCCTTCGGTCTTGAAGCTGTGGCCGACCGATTCCGAAATGCGCGTGGTCACCAGGAACTCGGCACTCGGGAAAAACACCGCCATGAAGCGGCGCACCACCAGGTCATAAATCTTTTGCTCCGCCTCGGACAGCCCGCTGGGCGCCTGCAGCGTGGGGATGATGGCAAAGTGATCACTCACCTTGGCGTTGTCGAAAATGCGTTTGCTCGGCTTGATGTAGTTGCCCTTGAGCGCGGTGGCCGCGTGCGGCGCCAAATGCTTCATGCTGCTCGCGGCGAGCATTTCAAAGGTCTGCTTGACGACCGGAACGTAGTCTTCAGGCAGGGCGCGTGAATCGGTACGCGGGTAGGTCAGCGCCTTGTGGCGCTCGTACAGGCTCTGTGCAATCGAGAGCGTGGTCTTCGCGGAAAAACCGAACTTGCCGTTGGCCTCGCGCTGCAATGAGGTCAGATCGAACAGCAGCCCCGCCGCCTGCGTGGTCGGCTTGCTTTCGTCCGTGACCGTGGCGGTCTGGCCGCGCACCGCGTCGGCAATTGCCTGTGCTTCACGCTCGGACCAGACGCGGTCGGCTTTCAGCTCGGCATCGGGCTCGGCATTGTCAGCATTGGCCGTGGATTTTTTCCATTTCGGGTCAAACCACTTGGCGCTGTAGGACCCGGCTTCGGCCAGAAACGTGGCGTGGATTTCCCAGTAGTTTCGGCTGACGAACTTGCGAATTTTTTCTTCGCGCTCCACCACCACCGACAGCGTCGGCGTTTGCACCCGGCCCACGGTGGTTAAAAAGAAGCCGCCATCGCGTGAATTGAAGGCCGTCATGGCCCGCGTGCCATTGATGCCGACCAGCCAGTCGGCCTCGGAGCGGCAGCGCGCTGCGTCGGCCAGCGGCTGCATCTGCGCATCGCTGCGCAGCGAAGCAAAGCCTTCGCGAATCGCGGCGGGCGTCATCGACTGCAGCCAGAGCCGCTTGACCGGCTGCGTGCTCTTGGCGTACTGCTGGATCAGGCGAAAGATCAGCTCGCCCTCGCGGCCCGCGTCGCAGGCATTGACGATGGCGCCGACGTCCTTGCGTTTGGCCAGCTTGACGATGGCGTTGAGCCGGGTCTTGGTCTTGTCGATCGGTTTGAGGTCAAAGTAAGGTGGAATCACCGGCAGGTGGGCAAAGCTCCACTTGCCGCGTTTCACGTCAAACTCCTCGGGCGCCTGAATCTCCAGCAGGTGGCCAACCGCCGAGGTAACCAGCCACTCGTCGCTTTCAAAGTACTCATCGTGCTTTTCAAACTTGCCCGCCGTGGGCGTGATGGCACGCACGATGTCTTGTGCCACCGAGGGCTTTTCTGCAATGACCAGAGTTTTCATAAGTACTTCTTCAAACGTTCGACAAACCTGCAATAGCCTGGCGTGATGGGTTCACGCCGCGCCCCAAAAAGGGCCTGCGCCAGCCCGCTAGTAAAACACAAGCCCTGCATCCACCCGCAAACCCAAGCCGGGCGCTGGCCAGGCAGCCGCCGCGGGCGTCACTACAATCGTGACTTCTCGCGCAGGCGCACCTGTACGCGCGCACCTGCATGAATTAACCATACCAAAAAAATACGCCGTGTCAAAAATCCAGGCCTCTGCACCCCCTTCCCCGACCACTCAGCGTGTGACCGGCAGCGACGGCCGCCGTATTCAAACCCGTCTCTCGGGTGTGCATGGCAAGGGCGTCTACGCCCTGCAGGATCTGGCCGAGGGCGAGACGCTGATTGAATACGTGGGCGAAGTCATCAGCTGGAAAGAGGCGCTGCGCCGCCACCCGCACGACCCGAAAGACCCCAACCACACGTTTTACTTTCACATTGATGAAAAGCATGTGATTGATGCCAAGCACGGTGGCAACTCCTCGCGCTGGATCAACCACAGCTGCCAGCCCAACTGCGAGGCCGACGAAGACGGCGGGCGCGTGTTCATCAAGGCGCTGCGCAACATCAAGGCGGGCGAAGAGCTGTTTTATGACTACGGCCTGATCATTGACGCCAAGTACACCAAAAAGCTGTTGGCCGAATACCCCTGCTGGTGCGGCGCCCAAAGCTGCCGCGGCACCCTGCTGGCGCCCAAGGACAAAAAGAAAAGCAGGAAGGTCTGAACCCGGATTTTGTCGTGACACCGCCCCTGACCTCCCCGCTGCGCTGGCCTGCCGAGGCCATTTGGGAGGCCGTGGTGCTCGCCTTGCCGGGTTTCACGGTGGAGATACTGCCCAGCATCGATTCGAGCAACAGCGAGCTGATGCGGCGTTTCAGGGGCGGCGGCGCAACGCCGCCCCGGTCCGAGCCGGTGCTGCTGGTGGCCGAGCAGCAAAGCGCCGGGCGTGGGCGGCTGGGCCGCAGCTGGCACAGCCGGCGCGGCGACAGCCTGACATTTTCACTCGGCTTGCGCCTGCAGCCGGCCGACTGGTCAGGCCTGTCGCTGGTGGTCGGCATCAGCCTGGCGGAAAGCCTGGATCCCGAAAATACGGGCAACACCAGGATTGGCCTGAAATGGCCCAATGACCTGTGGCTTTCGGGCCCGCAGGGCGAGCGCAAGCTGGC
>DASUIO010000294.1:0-4612 GCA_036279755.1 Polaromonas sp.
GCCAGCAGGCCCGACTGGCGCATGCCGCCACCCGCCATCTTGCGGATGCGGTGCGCCCGCGCAATGAAGTCGCGCGAGCCGCACAGCGCCGAGCCTATGGGCGCGCCCAGCCCCTTGCTGAAGCAGACCGAGACGCTGTCAAAGCACTGGGCGATGCGGCGCGCTTCAAAGATGACACCCCCACGCTCCCCCACTTCGTGTGAGTCGCGGCCCCCCGAGGGGGTTGCCCCGCCTTGGGACGGCCCGGCGGCGGGGCGGGCATCACTGCCCGTCTGCGCGGCTTGCGCCACCGCCGCATTGAACAAGCGCGCGCCGTCCAGATGCCGACTCAAACCCTTGGCTGCCGCCAGTTGCGTGGCCTGCTGCACATAGTCAAAGGGCAGCAGCTTGCCGCCCAGCGTGTTTTCAAGCGCGAGCAAGCGGGTGCGTGCGAAGTGCGCGTCATCGGGCTTGATGGCGGCTTCAATGTCACCGATGGCCAGCGTACCGTCGGCCTGGTGGTTCAGCGGCTGCGGCTGCACGCTGCCCATCACCGCCGCGCCGCCGCCTTCCCAGCGGTAGCAGTGCGCCATCTGGCCGACGATGTACTCGTCGCCGCGCTGGCAATGACTCAGGATGGCGCAGAGGTTGCTCTGCGTTCCCGTAGGAACAAACAGCGCCGCTTCAAAGCCGAGCATGCCGGCGATTTTGTCCTGCAGCGCATTGACGCTGGGGTCATCGCCGAACACATCGTCGCCCAGCGGGGCGGCCAGCATGGCGGCGCGCATCGCAGGCGTGGGCTGCGTGACGGTGTCACTTCGTAAATCGACTACTTGTGTCATTTGGCTTGCTCCAGGAAGTTCTTCAGCATCGCGTGGCCGTGTTCGGTCAGGATGGATTCGGGGTGGAATTGCACGCCTTGAATCGGCAGCTCTTTGTGGCGTACGCCCATGATTTCGCCGTCGTCGGTCCACGCCGTGATGGCCAGCACCTCGGGACAGGACGCTCGTTCAATCGCCAGCGAGTGGTAGCGGTTGACGACAAACTGCCTGGGTAAATTGGCAAATACGCCCTCTTGTGTGGTGGTAATCACGCTGGTCTTTCCGTGCATCAGTTGCTGGGCCCGAACGATGTTTCCGCCAAACGCCGCGCCTATGGCCTGATGGCCCAGGCAAACGCCCAGAATCGGCAGCTTGCCGGCAAAGTGCTGGATCGCCGCCACCGAAATACCGGCCTCCAGCGGCGAGCACGGGCCCGGCGAAACCACCAACAGGTCCGGTGCACGGGCGGCAATATCGGCCACCGTGATCTCGTCATTGCGGAAGACTTCCACCGCGGCGCCCAACTCGCCGAAATACTGGACGATGTTGTACGTAAAGCTGTCGTAGTTGTCGATCATCAAGAGTTTCATGCGCTTCATGGCTTAAGCCTCCTGGCGCAGACGCTTGAACTCGCCACGCTCAAAGTCAATAAACGCGGCAATCATGGCGCGGTAGGTCGCCTCCATAACAGCCTCGGGAGCGTCGGCTTGGCGGGCCATGGCTTTCACGCGATCGACGATGAAGTCGATGCGCGCCTGGTCATGCACCTGATCGGCGCTTTGCTTGATGCGCGCGGCCTGCGCCACGTAACCGCCGCGCTCGGCCAGCAGTGCCACGATGCGCTCGTCGAGCGCATCGATGTGCTGGCGCACTTCGGCCATGGTGCTGCAGGGCTCAACTTTGTGAATAGGTGTCATGTTACTCATTCCAGTCCTTCCTCGACCAGCTCGCTGGCGCGCAGCAAGGCACGCGCCTTGGCTTCGGTTTCTTTCCACTCCAGTTCAGGCACCGAGTCGGCCACAATGCCCGCGGCCGCCTGCACATACAGCGTCTGGTCCTTGATGATGCCGGTTCGGATCGCGATCGCCACATCCATGTCACCGGCATAGCTGAGGTAGCCGCAGGCGCCTCCGTACAGGCCGCGCTTGGTCGGCTCGAGCTGGTCAATCACTTCCATGGCATGCACCTTGGGCGCGCCGGTCAGCGTGCCCGCCGGGAAAGTGGCGCGGAGCACGTCCATGCTGGTCATGCCGTCATTCAGCACGCCCTCGACGTTGCTCACGATGTGCATGACATGGCTGTAGCGCTCGACCGCAAAGGCTTCGGTCACCTTCACCGTGCCGGTTTTGGCGATACGGCCGATGTCGTTGCGCGCCAGGTCAATCAGCATGACGTGCTCGGCGCGCTCTTTGGGGTCGTTGATGAGTTCCTGCTCGGCCGCCTTGTCGGCCTCGGGCGAGGATGCGCGCGGCCGGGTGCCCGCGAGCGGACGAATCGTGATTTTCTGCCCCTCTTCCGTCTGCTCCTGCCGTACCAGAATTTCGGGCGACGCGCCCACCACATGGAAGTCACCAAAGTGGTAGTAATACATGTAGGGCGAGGGATTAAGCGAACGCAGCGCGCGGTACAAGGACAGCGGCGACTCGGTGTAGCGCTTCTTGATGCGCTGGCCAACTTGGACCTGCATGAAGTCACCGGCCTCAATCAGCTGCTTGGCGCGTTTCACCGCGGCGATGTAGTCGGCCTTGGCAAAGTCGCGTTCAGCCGGGTAGCCCTGCGAAGGTTTGACCACGGGCGCACTGACCGAGTACTTGAGCTGCTCCTTGAGTTCGCGCAGGCGTTTTTTAGCGTTGGCATAGGCCTCGGGCAGGGCCGGGTCGGCATACACGATGAGATAAAGCTTGCCCGACAGGTTGTCGATGACTGCCAGCTCTTCACATTGCAGCAACAAAATGTCGGGACAACCCAGCGTATCCGGCGGGCAGGAGGCCTCCAGCTTTTTTTCGATGTAGCGCACCGTGTCGTAGCCAAAGTAGCCAGCCAGTCCGCCGCAAAAACGCGGCAGACCAGGCCGCAGCGCCACCTTGAAGCGCTTTTGGTAGTCGCTGATGAAATCGAGCGGATTCACCCTCGATGTTTCAACGACGCGCCCATCGGTCACCACCTCGGTCAGCCTGTCAGCACCAAAGCCCGAGGCGCGCACCAGCGTGCGAGCAGGCAGGCCGATAAAGCTGTAGCGGCCAAAACGCTCGCCGCCGACCACGGATTCGAGCAAAAAGCTGAATTTGCCGTTGTCACGCGAAAAAGCCAGTTTGAGATAAAGCGAGAGCGGGGTTTCGAGGTCGGCAAACGCCTCCACCATCAGCGGAATGCGGTTATAGCCTTGGGCTGCCAGGCTTTTAAATTCGAGTTCAGTAATCACAATGGGGTCCTTCACCAGTCAACGACGCGTTTGAACTCGCCGCCACCTGTCATTCAAATACCCCGAAGTCCGGGGCCGGGAAGCACTTGCACGGAGCAAGAGTGCAGCAATATCGGGATGCCGCAGAGACTGAGTCAGATGCACGGGCTAATGGCAAATGCGCCAACGCGTGAACGCCTCAGGCGTGCGAGAAATGACAGGCCCGCCAAAGCCAGGCTCCCCGGCCGACACAAGCTGTTTGAATGCTGCGATGAATGATCATGAAGCTCAAAGTGTAGCAAAGACCCCAGTCCCCGTCCGCGCACTTTGGGCGAAATTACAAAAACGGCTATGGGTCCTCCTGCTTATCTCGAAAACCCTCTTGCGAGAGCAAGGAGCCCGACTTTAAAATCAATCCACAAAATAGAACGGTCGTTCTATTTTTATAATTATTTTGGAGACGTATTCATGACTTTGACAACGCGATGCATGGCGGGCCTGGCTGGTTTGATACTGTCGCTCGGCGTCCTGGCCGCTCCGGTTGAGATTTCGGGCATCAAGCTTGATGACCCGCTTGACCTTCACGGCATGCAACTACCGCTTAATGGCGCAGGCATTCGCTACAAGGTGATTTTCAAAGTTTATGTCGTCGGTCTCTACCTTGGAAAGAAGGCCGCCACGCCGGAAGATGCGTATGCAGCCCAGGGGCCCAAGCGAATCAGCATTACGATGCTGCGCGAGATTGACTCCAATGAGCTTGGCAAAGCCTTTACCAAGGCGTTTCAAGACAATGCCCCCAAAACCGAAATGTCCAGACTGATTCCCGGGCTGATCAAAATGGGGCAGATTTTTTCAGACCAGAAGAAGCTGCTGGCCAATGATGATTTCAGCATTGACTGGATTCCCGGCGCGGGGACCGTCATCTCGGTCAAAGGGAAACCGCAGGGCGACCCCATCAAAGAACCCGAATTTTTCAACGCCATGCTGCGTATCTGGCTTGGCCCCAAGCCCGCCGACTGGAAACTCAGGGACGAACTGCTGGGCAAAGCCTCCTGAAGCGGGCGCGGATGCCGACGGTGTGATTCTTAACGGGTCTAACCGGGTTTGACAGGATGTAAGCCCCGTTGTCGTTGCTGGAGCCGCCAATCATCAGGGTACGGGCAGGCAGTGTTCCGGGGAACTCTCAAGTCTTGAGCAAAGACAGCAAATTGGCAAGAACCATGGCTTGTCGGGTTTCCATAGTTGAACTGCCGATGTGCGGGAGCATGCAGGCCAAGCGATGCGCCATCCGTTTCAGTTCAGTATCAACACATCAAAAACATTTCGGCAATATCGCGGATCTATCCAGTTTCGTGATGTCAGGTTGGCCGAGCAACGCAAGCGTCATGTCGATTTCCTTTCTGAGAATTTC
>DASUIO010000295.1:0-4512 GCA_036279755.1 Polaromonas sp.
GCGCAGCCGACGCCACAGTAGCTGCAGACGGTCGAAACTTTTTCGCGCTGGCTGCTGAGCAGCTTGCCGCTGTCGAGCAGGTTCTTCAGCGCGCCGGTCGGGCAGGCGCTGACGCACTGGCCGCAGTTGTTGCATTCGGTATCGCGGAAGTTGTAGGTGCCGCTGACCAGCGCCGGGTAGCCGATCTCGTCCACCGTGTAGACGCTGCGGTGCTGCACCTCGTTGCAGATGCGCACGCAGTTGTGGCACTGGATGCATTTTTCCTTGTGCAATTCAAAGAATGGCAACGATTGCAGCGGCGTGTAGAAACCTTCAAGCGCATCGTTGCCGCGCACCACTGGCCCGCCCAACGAGCTTGGCGCCTTGTGTTCTTGAATGTAGTTGTCTTCCAGCGCTTCGGCAAAGGCGCAGCCTTGAGATTGTGTCTGGGTTGTAGTCATGGTAACTAGCGTCCTTATATCTATCGGATACATCTTGGGTTTAGGGTTTGCCGGCTGCAATTTTCGCAGGCGCGGAACCCTTGTGGCTCTTGCCGGCAAACGCCAGCGGTCCGACATATTCCTTCGTCCCGGCGCCGAATTGCAGCGAGTATTTTTGCAAGTTGCAGGTGCCTGCGGCCTGGCAAACGCACTGCAGGCAGCGCTCGGCTTCAGTGATCGCTTGTTCTTCGGTGAATCCCAGTTCGACTTCGGCGTAGGCGCCGGTTGCCGATACTGCGCCGGTATCGCCCGGGGCAATGTCCTTGCCGAAGACCGAGACGCGCTTTTCTTTTGGCAGCACCGGCATGACAGCAAGCTTGGCGTCCTGTTTCGGCCAGGCGCCGATGTCGAAAAACTTGGGCCGTTCGATTTCGATGACTTTTGCGATCATGCGATCATCCGCGCCTTTCAGATACGCGTCGATCGCGTATGCAGCGCGGCGCCCCTGACCGATGGCTTCGACTGCGGTCGCTGCGCCCAGCGCTGCATCGCCGCCGGCGAAAATGCCTGGCAGGTTGGTCTTCATGGTGGATTCGTCGACCTCGATACTGCCCCAGCGGGTGGTGCCGATATTGTTGATTTGCAGGCTCTTGACGTCAACATCCTGGCTGATGGCCTGCAGAATGGTATCGGCCGGGATCGTATATTCGGAACCGACCACCGGTTCCGGGCTGCGACGGCCGCTGGCATCCGGTTCACCCAGACGCATGCGCTGGCAAATGAGGCCGACCGCGCGGCCATTTTCCACCTTGACTTCGACCGGTGCCGACAGCAGGTCGAGGACCACGCCCTCGACTTCGCAATCGTGGATTTCATGCGGGCTGGCCGGCATTTCCTTGCGCGAGCGACGGTAAGACAGCGTGACATTCGGTGCGCCCATGCGGCGCGCGGTTCGCGCCGCATCTGCTGCGGTGAAGCCGCCGCCGATGACAACGACGTTCTGGCCCAGATCGGACCGCTCGCCACGGTTGGCTTTCGCGAGAAAATCGACCGCCGGCATCACGCCCAGCGCATTTTCATTCTTAATGCGCGCCATCTTGCCGGTGCAAGCGCCAATCGAGATGAACACGGCGTCATAGCTATCGGTCAGCGAGTCAAGCAGGTAGTCGCGGCCCAGCCGCTGATTGAGTTTCAGTTCGACACCGAGCGCCAGGATGTCGTTGATCTCGTCATCGAGCACCTGATTCGGCAGGCGGTACGGCGGAATGCCGTAGCGCAGCATGCCGCCGGCGGCTTCCTGCGCCTCCAGCAACGTGACCTTGTGGCCTTCAAGTGCAAGATAGTATGCGGTGGTCAGGCCGGCCGGGCCGGCGCCAACGACAGCGACCTTCTTGCCGGTGGGCGCCTTCAACTTCGGCTGCGTCATCGCGCCGAGTGCGCGTGCGCGATCGGCAGCAAAGCGTTTCAGCGAGCAGATCGCGACAGGTTGTTCCTCGTCCACCTGAGAGCGGCGGCAGACACTCTCGCACGGTCTCGGGCAAACGCGGCCGATGACCTGCGGCAGAGGCAATTTTTCCTTGATCAGCGCCGTCGCTTCGACGTATTTCTTTTGCGCGATCAGGCCGATGTAGCCGGGGATGTCAATGCCTGCCGGACATTTGTAGGAACATGGCGGCAGACAGTACGCATTATGGTTGCTGAGGTAATTGTTAAGAATCGGACGGCGCAGGGCGGTCAGCGCGGGAGAATCGGCGACGACCTGCATGCCTTCGCGCACCTGGATCTCACATGCTTTCACCGGCTCCGGCTTGCCATCGATCTCGACCACGCACAGGCCGCAATCGCCATTCGGATTGGTGCGCGAATCGGAACACATCGACGGGATCTCTATGCCGGCCTTCCTTGCGGCGACGAGAATGCTGTCGCCTTCCTCCGCTCGAATGGCAACGCCGTCAATCGTGATGTCGAAATGAGCGGCTCCCTCATTGATTTGCCATTGCGGATAATGGGTCGAACCGGTTTTGGTCAAACCAAGGTCTTGCACCAGTACATGTGTGGTCATTTTTAAGTCCTAAGTGACGGATTGCCCGCATGGCGGGCAGGGCGTGTGCTGTCTAAAAGAAATTTGCGATTTTCATCCCGCCTGGCGGGATTCGTTGCCAAGCAGCGCTTGCACTTCGGCCGTTGAATGGCGAGGCCGTAGGTGTCGCACACCCGCTTGCCTTCGGGCGTAGTCAATGCATTTCTTCCGGATGCCTTGAAAGCATCAAGAACCTGTCTGACTTTCGCTTTGCCCATCGTCATAATGCGCTCCTCAGATCACGTGATCCGTGCGCAATGCCGCGATTTGCTCTGCGCTGTAGCCCAATTGCGCAAGAACTTCATCGGTGTGCTCCCCCAAAAGAGGGGAGCGCGTGACTTCGGTGAGGCTGCCTGACAACTTGATGGGATTGCCCACCGTCAGGTACTTGCCGCGTGTGGGGTGATCCACCTCAACGACGGTGCCTGTGGCGCGCAACGACGAATCCCCGGCGATTTCCTTCATCGACAGAATGGGACCGCAGGGAATGTCGTATTTGTTCAGAATATCCATCGCCTCGAACTTGGTCATGGTTTTGGTCCATTCCTCAATGCGCGCGAAGATCGACTTGAGGTGAGGCAGACGGGCGTTCGGCGTGGCGTAATGGGGATCGGTGATCCAGCCTTCCTCGCCGATCACTTTGCAGATGGCACTCCATACCGGTGCCTGGGCAATGAAATAAATGTAGGCATTCGGATCTTTTTGCCATCCCTTGCATTTCAGAATCCAGCCCGGCTGGCCTCCGCCCGAAGCATTGCCTGCACGCGGCACAGCGTCGCCGAATTCGATGTCCGGGTATTGTGGGTACTCCTTCAGCACACCGGTGCGCTCCAGCCGTTGCTGGTCGCGCAGCTTGACGCGGCATAGATTCAGCACGACATCCTGCATGGCTGTCAGAACCCTCTGTCCGCGTCCAGTAGTCTTGCGTTGGTAAAGTGCGGTCACGATACCCAGCGCCAGGTGTACACCAGTGCCGCTGTCACCGATCTGAGCACCGGTCACAAGCGGTGGCCCATCGGAAAAACCGGTCGTCGAGGCGGCTCCACCAGCGCATTGCGCAACGTTTTCGTAGACCTTGCAATTTTCATAGCGACCTGGACCGAAACCCTTGACCGATGCGACGATCATGCCTGGGTTCAGCTCCTGGATGTGCTCCCAGCTGAAGCCCATGCGATCGAGTGCGCCCGGCGCAAAATTCTCCACCATCACATCGCAATGCTTGATGAGTGTATCGAGAACTTCCTTGCCCTTGAGGGTTTTTGTGTCCAGCGTGATGGAGCGTTTGTTGTGGTTCAGCATGGTGAAGTACAGGCTGTCCACATCGGGGATGTCGCGGAGTTGCCCGCGTGTGGCGTCCCCTTCGCCAGCGCGCTCCACCTTGATCACGTCGGCGCCGAACCATGCCAGTAACTGCGTGCAGAGCGGTCCCGACTGCACATGAGTGAAGTCAAGTATGCGTACGCCTTCGAGTGCTTTGCTCATCAATTATTTCCTATCCGTTAGAAAAGTACTACTCAGCTTTGGCAGATCAGCCATGAGGATTTAAACATTGCCCATGGTTGGGTTGCTGGTGCTTGTGCGTACGGCTGATCCCTGATTGTGTTCCGATGGGGCTTGCAGGGTATACACGGTAAATCAGCGGCGATTTGTGCCGGAGGGTGAACATCTTCATGTTGGCGACCTGGCATATCAGGAAAATCATTGGCAAGCGTCTCCCTGCACAAGATAGCAAAACTGTTGCATGCTTGGCCACATTTCACTTACGACAAAGTTGATCTGCTCACTGGCCAATTTATTTCACGCTCCCGGACTTTGCTTCAAGTTCTGTCAGGCGATTTCTCAAGCTGCGTTCCTCTTCGAAACGGCTGGTTTCGTCGCGAATGACGGACACAATAGCGTTCACTTTTTTGTCTGGGGGGTACACCATGGCAACCGGGAATGCAAGGGTGAGATCAATGTCTGCTTGCATTTCCTTGATCCTTGCCTTGAAATGAGAATTAGGAGCGAAAACGG
>DASUIO010000296.1:0-2128 GCA_036279755.1 Polaromonas sp.
ACCACCAGCCAGGCCAGCAGCGCGCAAGCAACCAGCGCCGCCAGTTCGGTCAGGGCGGTGGGCTGGGTCAGCGCCGCAAACCAGGCATCCAGGCTGTCTATACGCGCCGGGGGAGAACTACGAAGATTCAAGGCACCGCCGCTGGCCATTGTGGTTTCCTTTTATCGATGAAGGCCTGCACGCCCTCCTGCGCGACGGGGTGGACCATGTTGCAGGCCATGGTCTGGCCTGCCAGTTGGTACGCGGCTTCCACGCCGGTTTCACGTTGTTTGTAAAAAAGCGCTTTGCCCATGGCCACCGCTTCGCGCGGTTTGGACAGCAGGGCCTGCAGGAGTCTCTCAACCTCGGCATCAAGCGCCTCAAGCGGCACGACGCGATTCACCAGGCCTCTGGCGCGCGCCTCATCGGCCGTGATGAACTCGCCCGTCAGCAGCATCTCCATGGCTTGCTTGGCAGGTATATTGCGCACCAGCGGCACACTGGGCGTGGCACAAAACAGGCCCACATCGATCCCGTTCACGCCAAAGCTGGCGTGGCTGGCGGCGACGGCCAGATCACATTGCGCCACCAACTGGCATCCTGCGGCAGTGGCCAGCCCCTGCACTTTAGCGATCACCGGCACCGGCAAATTCTGGATGCTGAGCATCATGCGCGTGCACTGGGAAAACAGCTTCTGGTAGTAGGCCATCTCAGGGTTGGCGCGCATCTCCTTGAGGTTATGACCCGCGCAAAACGCCTTGCCTTGCGCCGAGATCACCACCGCCCGTGCGTTGCTGTCGAGCGCAATGGCATCGAGCGCGGTTTGCAGGGCGGCAATCACGTCCTCACTGAGTGCGTTGAAAGTGCGCGCCCGCATCAAGGTGAGGGTGTGAACACCCCGGGCATCTCGTGTGTGAAGAACCGGCGACAGATCAGCGGATGATTCGCTCATAAAAACTCCTACAAATCGGCCAGAACACGGATGTGCGCTTCGACACTGCGCGCCAGCGCACTGAGGTTGTAACCCCCTTCGAGCGACGACACGATGCGGCCCTTTGAATGGCGCCTGGCCACATCCTTGACGCGCTGGGTAATCCAGGCGTAGTCCTGCTCGACGAGGCCCATCCGACCCAGGTCGTCCTCGCGGTGCGCGTCAAATCCGGCGCTGATGAAAATCATTTCAGGCTTGAACTCTTCCAGGCGCGGAATCCACATCATCTCGATCATTTCGCGTATGTCCATGCCTTTGGTATAGGCCGGCACTGGCAGGTTCACCATGTTGCTGGCGTGCGTGTCAAAGCCGCTGAAGGGATAGAGCGGGTGCTGGAAAAAACTCACCATCAGCACCCGCTTGTCACCGCGGAAGATGTCTTCGGTGCCATTGCCATGGTGCACGTCAAAGTCAACAATCGCCACGCGCTTGAGGCCGTGGCGCTCGAGCGCGTATTTGGCTGCAATGGCGATGTTGTTGAAAAAACAAAAGCCCATGGCCTTGTTGCGGCAGGCATGATGCCCCGGCGGGCGCACGGCGCAAAACGCATTTTCCATCTCACCGGCCAGCACGGCGTCGGTGGCCGCAATGGCAGCGCCTGCCGCGCGCAAGGCGGCGTTCCAGGTGTGTACATTGAGCGCGGTGTCGGGATCAATCTGAACGTAAGCGGGTCCACCCGCCAGGATATCCTCGGCCAGGCGGGCGCTCAAGCCGCGAATCGCCGCCACCAGCATGCGATCGTGCGCCAGCTCAATATCGACGAGTGGCGCCTGTGGCGCCTCGCGGCGGTCAAGCGCATCGCCCACGCCGGTGATCAGCAGCCGGTCTTCAATGGCATCAAGCCGCTCCGGACACTCCGGGTGCCCAGGGCCCATTTCATGCTTCCAGCAGTCTTTGTGGGTGAAATAACCGGTCGCGCTCATGGCTAAAAAATTTTACGGTAAGGTTGATGGCATGCACGTCAAAGAAAAACTTCAAGCGCTCCTGAATCAGCTTAACACGGTCATTGTCGGCAAACCAGCGCAGGTACAAGACTGCGTGGCCTGCCTGCTCGCAGGGGGCCACCTGCTGATTGAAGACGTTCCCGGCGTTGGCAAAACCACGCTCGCCCATGCGCTGTCGCGCTCATTCGGCCTGCATTTTTCACGCGTGCAATTT
>DASUIO010000297.1:0-2492 GCA_036279755.1 Polaromonas sp.
AGCCAAACGCAAACATATCGAAGCCATGAGCAAAGCACTGGCTTCAATGAAGGCTGATGCCGATCACAGCGTGCTGCCGCTTGAAAGCGACCGCGCGTTTCACACCGCCATCGTTGAGTCCTGCGGCAACGTGGTGCTCACTGAAACCGTGCAGCGCTTCTGGGACGCGCGGCGTGGGCCGCTCTTTGAGCGGCTGGGCGGCTTCTTTGAAACGGCACATTCCTGGCGCGCCGCCATTGTCGAGCACGAGGCCATTCTCGACGCCGTACGCCTCCACGACGCGGCCGCCGCCCGCAAGGCCATGCACGACCACCTGGACAACTCGCACACCCGCTTCAGCGTGAGCTGGCGGCGGGCCCAAAAACTCAGCAAGACTGACTAGCCAAAACGATCACCCCCGACCCGCGATGCATGACTGGCAGCTGCACCGCTTCCTTGAAAGCCAACTACTCACACTGAGGAGACACCATGAGCACCCTGAATAAAAAACGAACGACTTTCAAAATCCTGGCTACCTGCGCCCTGATGGCGGGCACCATTGGCTTTTCTGGCCTTGCCACTGCACAGACCAAGCTGAAATGGGCACACGTTTATGAAACGTCCGAGCCCTTTCACAAATGGTCGGTCTGGGCCGGTGAAGAAATCAAGAAACGCACCAACGGCAAATACGAAGTCCAGGTCTTTCCGGCCTCGACGCTGGGCAAGGAATCGGACATCAACCAGGGTCTGACACTCGGCACGATTGACATCATCCTGACCGGCGCCAGCTTTGCCGGCAATACCTACAAACCACTGGCCGTCACCTACTTCCCCTTCATCTTCCGCGATGCCGACCATCTGCTGAAGTACGCCAAGAGCGACGTCTTCAAGGAGCTGTCCAAGGGCTACGATGACAAGAGCGGCAACCACATCACGGCGCTCAACTACTACGGCGCCCGCCATGTGACGTCAAGCGCGGCCAAACCGGTGACCAAGCCCGAGGACATGAAGGGCCTGAAGATCCGCGTGCCCGACGCGCCGGCCTACATGGCCTTCCCCAAGGCGCTGGGTGCCAATGCCACGCCGATTGCCTTTGCCGAGGTGTATCTGGCGCTGCAAAACGGCACCGTCGACGCCCAGGAAAATCCGCTGCCGACCATTGAAGCCAAGAAGTTTTTCGAGGTGCAGAAAAACATCTCGCTGACCGGCCACATCATTGACTCGCTGCTGACGGTGACCTCGGGCCAGCTCTGGAGCAAGCTCTCGGCCGACGAGAAAAAGATCTTCTCCGACGTGATGCAGGAAGCCGCGGAGAAAACCGGGCGTGAAATCATCGCTTCGGAAATCCGCCTGACTGAAGAGTTCAAGAAAAGGGGCAACAACGTGATCACAGTTGACAAAAATGCCTTCCGCGAAGCGGTGCTCAAAAACACCAAACCGACCGACCACGGCTATCGCCAGCAGGACTACGACCGCATCATCGCCATCAAGTGAGCCACACCGCTGCCCGCGTTGCCAGCCGGCACCGCGGGCAGCCTTTTTTGACAGATGCCTGCAAGCGGAGCCTTCATGAGCGAAAAAATAATCAGTGACGACGGCGAGTTCCATGCCGAGGACGAAGCGGTGGACCTGTCGCACACCACGCCTGAGGCGTGGCTGGCCCTGGGCCTTTTCTGGATGCTGGGCCTGACCGTGTTCTACCAGTTCATCACGCGCTACGTGCTCAACGACTCAGCCGCCTGGACCGAGGAAATAGCGCGCTACCAGCTGATCGCCGTGGTCTTTATCGGTGCGGCCATTGGCGTGACCAAGAACAGCCACATTCAGGTCGATTTTCTCTACAGGCACATGCCGCCCCTGCTGAGCCGGCTCATGTCGGGCCTGGTCGATGTGGTGCGCATCTGCTTTTTCGCCGCTGCCGTGGTCATGACCATCCAGATGATGCTCAAGATCGGCAACCAGACCCGCATGACCGTGGTCGATCTGCCAATGAACGTGGTGTATGCGCTGTGCCTGCTCGGCTTTGCCGTCATGCTGCTGCGCTCGCTCCAGGTCGCCCTGATTCATTACCGCCGCGGCTACAGCGTGCTTGAGCGGCCCGACAACACGATGGAAGATCGCTGAACGCGCAACAAACCCATGCTTAAAATATTCTTTCTGATCTTCATGGGCGCCGGTGTCCCGGTGGCCATCGCCATGGCCGGCGCTTCGTTGGTGTACATCCTCTTTACAGGCACCCTGCCGCCCTTTGTGGTGATTCACCGCATGGTCTCGGGCATTGACAGCTTTCCGCTGCTCGCCGTGCCCTTCTTCATTCTGGCCGGCAACCTGATGAACAACGCGGGCATCACCACCCGCATCTACAACTTTGCGCTGGCCCTGGTGGGCTGGCTCAAGGGTGGACTGGGCCATGTCAATGTGCTCGGGTCGGTGATTTTTGCGGGCATGAGCGGCACCGCCATTGCCGATGCAGCAGGCTTGGGAACGATTGAGATCAAGGCCATGCAGGAGCA
>DASUIO010000298.1:0-3321 GCA_036279755.1 Polaromonas sp.
GACTGCGGGCATCGCGGCCGACTAGGGCCTGCCACGCTATCGCAACGCTGTGCCGCTGCGCCACAGGTCAACATCCCTGATCAGCCGTCAAGGCCGGTACGGGACGGCTGATCAGCTCGCAAGGATCGTCATCTCGCGATAGAGGTCGGCTTTGCCTTCAAAGCCAATACCCGGCAGCGTCGCGTCACGAAGCTGTTGTCCACTTTCATGCCATCGGGAAAGCCGCCAGAAGGCTGGAAGAGATCGGGATGACTTTCGTTGCCGCCCAGATCCAGCCCGGCGGCGATTGCCAGCGACATCTGGCAGCCCCCGTGCGGAATGCAGCGCTTCACAGGCAAAGGTGCCAGAGTACAACAGGGGCGCCAACCACGCCCCGGACAGCGCTGAACCCCTGTCCAATGGAGGGCGGCAACTGTTATTTTTTACCCAAGCCCAGCCGCTGGGCACCCTCGGTGTACAGGCGCACCTTGTCCTTCATAAACGCGTCCATCTGATCCATGCCCACATTGACCAGCTCGAAGCCGTTTTTGGCAGCGAGTTCCTTCATCTCCGGGTCATTGTTGAGCGCGGTCCACAAGTCGGAAAGCTTCTTGCGGACCTCGGGCGGTGTGTTCTTGGGCACACCAATGCCGCGGTAGGCACCGTCCACCCAGTCCACACCCAACTCCTTGAACGTGGGCACATCGGGCATCAACGGGTGGCGTTTTTCCATTGCCACGGCCAGCGGGCGGATACGGGTCTTGTTGTTGATGGCAAACGCGGTATAGGTGATCGCACCATCCACTTGCGCGCCCATGACGGAGGTGGCCATGTCGCCCGTGCCCTTGAACGGCACATAGATGGTCTTGACGCCGAACGCCGCGTCCAGGCGCTCGTGCGCCGCATGGTTGGCCGAGTTCTGGCCGGAGCCACCCAGGCTGAACTTGCCGGGGTCGGCCTTGGCGGTCTTGATGAAGTCGGCAAAGGTTTTGATCGGGCTCTGTACGGGGACCACCAGAATGTCGGGCGTGTAGTGGAACCAGAACACCGGCGTGATGTCCTCCGTCTTGTATTGCACCAGCCCCTCAATGGGCTGGAACACGATGTGCGGCAGATTCACGCCCACCACGTTCAGGCCGTCTGCGGCCAGTTGGTTCATCTGCGACCACATCAGCGCGCCACCGGCACCCGCCTTGTACTGGATGATGGTTTCGATGGCCGGGCATTTTTTCTTCAGGACCATCTGCTGGTGCCGCGCAGACAGATCGGACTCGCCGCCGGGCGGGAAGGCCTGCCAGTACAACAGGTTCTTGTCAGGACAGGACAGTCCTGAGCCTGATGAAGCGGCCTGAGCCATCACGGCGGGCGCTGCGACCAGGCACGCGATGCCTATCCATTTACTGATGTCGACTTTCATGCTGCTGTCTCCTTCTTTTATGGTTGATGGCTGGGTAAATGCGCTTCAGGCCGCGCGTGCCTGCTGCGTGCCACTCTGGGCAAGCAGCGAGCAAACGGCGCCGGTGACTTGTGCGGTCGTGGCGCTGCCGCCCAAGTCGCGGGTGTGCAGGGCCGGGTTGGCGGTAACGGCCTCGATCGCCTGCATCAGACGCTGTGCCGCAGCGTCTTCGCCCAAGTGCTCCAGCATCATTACACAACTCCAGAAAGTGCCCACCGGGTTGGCCAGGCCTTGACCCATGATGTCGAAGGCCGAGCCGTGGATGGGCTCGAACATGCTGGGGTAGCGGCGTTCGGGGTCTATGTTGGCAGTAGGCGCAATGCCCAGGCTGCCGGCCAGCGCGGCGGCCAGATCGCTCAGGATGTCGGCATGCAGATTGGTCGCGACGATGGTGTCCATCGAGTCGGGGCGGTTCACCATGCGCGCGGTGCAGGCGTCGACCAGTTCCTTGTCCCATTTGACGCCCGGGAATTCCTTGCTGATCTGCAGTGCGATTTCGTCCCACATCACCATGGCGTGGCGCTGCGCGTTGGATTTGGTGATCACAGTGAGCAACTTGCGGGGTCGGGACTGGGCGAGCCTGAAGGCGTAGCGCAAGATGCGCTCGACACCGGCGCGGGTCATCATCGATACATCGGTGGCCACTTCAATCGGGTGGCCCTGGTGGACGCGGCCGCCCACGCCTGAGTATTCGCCCTCGGAGTTCTCGCGCACGATCACCCAGTTCAGTTGCTCCGGCGTACAGCGCTTGAGCGGCGCGTCGATACCCGGCAGGATGCGCGTGGGCCGCACATTGGCATACTGGTCGAAGCCCTGGCAGATTTTCAGGCGCAGTCCCCACAGCGTGATGTGGTCGGGGATGTGCGGATCGCCGGCCGAGCCGAACAGGATGGCGTCCTTGTCGCGCAGTTCGTCCAAGCCCTTGTCGGGCATCATGACGCCGTGCTCGCGGAACCAGTCGCCCCCCCAGCCGTACGAGGTGAATTCGAACTTGAAGCTGTTTTGCGTGGCGGCCAGTGCTTCGAGCACCTGCTGGCCCGCGGGCACGACTTCCTTGCCGATACCGTCGCCCGGAATGCAGGCGATTTTGTAAGTTTTCATGAGATTTCCTGAGTTGTCCTGCTGACGACTGTAGCGATTGCAATCCATATCAAAAGAAATTAAAGTGATGTCATTGTTTACTTGAAGTTAAGAATGACTGCTTTTCCCTCACCCCCTTCCGAGATGGCGTTTTTCAGCCGGCTGGCCAGATGCGGCAGCTTTTCAGGCACCGCCCGCGAGCTCGGCGTCACCACTGCCGCCATCAGCAAACGGCTGGCGCTGATGGAGGCCCGGCTGGGCGTGCAACTGCTCAACCGCACCACCCGCCGCGCCAGCCTGACACAGGAAGGCGAGATTTACCTGACCCACGCGCGGCGCATCCTGGCTGACATCGATGACATGGAGCAGTTGGTGGGCAATGCCGTGGCCGTGCCCAAAGGACAGTTGCGCGTGAATGCCACCCTGGGTTTTGGGCGAAGCCACGTGGCGCCACTGATCTCGCGTTTCCTTGAAAGCCATGCGGAAGTCCAGGTGCAGCTGCAGCTGTCGGTTAATCCCCCGCCGCTGACCGAAGACGCGTTCGACGTCTGCATCCGCTTTGGCGAACCGCCGGACGCGCGCGTCATTGCCAGAAAAATCGCGCCCAATCGCCGCCTGCTATGTGCCTCGCCCGCTTATCTGGCCAGGCACGGCGTACCCAAAGTCCCGCACGACCTGACGCGGCACAACTGCATCGGGATCCGGCAAGGGGACGAGGCTTACGGCGTTTGGCGCCTGAGCGCGGGCAAGCGCACGGAAGCCGTCAAGGTGCGTGGCAATCTGAATACCAATGATGGTGAAATTGC
>DASUIO010000299.1:0-3729 GCA_036279755.1 Polaromonas sp.
AGCAGTGCGGCGCACACGATGCCAACGTATTGGCGGATGAAGACGTGGAGGGCGGGATGCATGGGAGGGTTCCTTTTTTTGAATGGATGGATGCAATCCTGACCGCTGCAGATTAAGGGCGTCTGATGGAACGCATTGCAGCTTAAGAAAGCCCTAAGAACCCCGTCACATCATTGGGGTCAAGGAGTCACCATGAACTTATTACCTCTGTATCAATCCTCATTTCGATCCATCCTCGCCGCCCTCGGGCTGGCTGCTGCCGTCCTCGCACCTGGCGCCCACGCGGCCACCCCGGAGGAACTGCTGTCTGGCTATACCGCCCAGGCAGGTTCGCCTGCCGTGCCTGCCCGCGGTCAGCAATTTTTTACGACCCGACACGGTCGTGAATGGAGTTGCTCCTCGTGCCACGGCGCCATGCCTATCCAGATCGGCAAGCATGCTTCTACGGGTAAATCGATTGGCGCGATGGCGCCGGCCTTTAACCCCACGCGGTTCACAGATGCAGTCAAGACCGAGAAATGGTTCCGCCGCAACTGTAATGACGTGGTGGGCCGCGAGTGCACCCCTGCTGAGAAAGCCGATGTGCTGAGCTGGCTGCTGACGCTCAAGCCTTGATGGTTTTTACCTTTATACGTTTTACGGAGACCTTCTCATGTCACTTCAACTGCGTTCCTTTTTTGGCCGCCTCGCCTTCGGTTTGATTGCTGCAGGGGCTATTACCCACCCAGCCATGGCGGAAGGCAACGGGCGCATGGTGCCTTTGTTGCCTGAATACCAACAAGAATGCGCGGCCTGCCATGTCGCTTACTCGCCCACCTTGATGCCAGCAGCCTCCTGGCGACGGATCATGGGCAACCTGCCAAAACACTTCGGTACCGATGCTTCGCTGGATGCCGCAACGGTGAAGGAACTCTCGGGCTGGATTAATTCCCATGCCGGGACTTACAAGCGGGTCAAGGAGGAGCCGCCGCAAGACCGCATCACGCGCACGGCATGGTTCATTCGTAAACACGATGAAGTCTCTGCCGCCTCATGGAAACTTCCCGCAGTCAAGAGTGCTTCGAACTGCATCGCTTGCCACACTACTGCCGAAAAAGGTGATTTCAATGAACACAACGTCCGCATTCCCCGCTAAGCCAAACGCAATCGAGCCAGCGACTCGAAAAATTCTGGTGTGGGACGCGCCGGTTCGCGTCTTTCACTGGCTGATGGTGCTGAGTTTCGCGGGTGCCTACCTGACCTCTGAGGGTGAAACCTGGAAGTTGGCGCACATCACGTTGGGCTACACCATGGCCGGTCTGGTGGGTTTTCGCATCGTTTGGGGTTTGATGGGGACTCGCTACGCACGTTTCTCGGCTTTTGTGCGTGGCCCCAAGGCGGTGACTCAATACGTTGGAACCATGCTGCGCGGACAGCCCGAGCATCACCTGGGCCACAACCCGGCAGGTGCCGTGGCTATCGTCCTCTTGCTGGTTCTGACCCTGGTCGTGGTGGCCACCGGGTGGGCGTCCTACAACGAGTTGGCGGGGGGCTGGCTGGGAGAAGTCCACGAGGCGGCGAGCAGCGTCATGCTCGGCGTGATTGGTGTTCACGTTGGGGGTGTTGTTGTTGCCAGTTGGCTGCACAAAGAGAATCTGGTCGGCTCGATGATCCACGGGCGCAAACCGGGCTTGCCGCAGGAGGCTGTGCGCAGCGCATGGAGAACCGTCGCTGTGCTGATGCTGGCGGCCGTGCTGGGTTTCTGGTGGCTGCAGTGGCAAAGCGCGCCATCGGGTGGTGGCCTCCTTGCCGATGGCGCCGTGGCATCGGCCAAAGCCGGTGACCACGATCAGGATGACGACTAACGACGCCCTCATGGGACAATCGAGATCATGCGCATTCTGCTCGCCGAAGACGACCCGCTGCTAGGTGACGGCCTGCAAGCTGGCCTGCGGCAGCTCGGCTTCCAGGTGGACTGGGTGCGCGACGGCGAGGCCGCCGAGCGCGAGTTGCGGGCACAACCCTATGCGGTTGCCGTGCTTGACCTCGGGCTGCCGCGCAAGGACGGCCTGGACGTGCTGACCGCCATCCGCCTGGCGCGCATCGCAACGCCGGTGCTGGTGCTGACCGCGCGCGACGCCGTGCCGGACCGCATCCGTGGCCTCAACATCGGCGCCGATGACTATGTGGTCAAGCCGGTTGACCTGCACGAGCTGGCCGCACGGCTGCGCGCGCTGGTTCGCCGCGCGCACGGTCAGCCGCAGGAGTGCCTGACCGCGCAGGACGTCGTGCTCGATCCGGCGGCCCGTTCGGTGCGACAGGCGGGCGAGCCCGTCACGCTGTCGACCCGGGAGTTTGATCTGCTGCAAGCGTTCATGCTCAGCGCTGACCGCGTGCTCTCGCGTGAACAGCTTGAACAGCAGCTCTACAGCTGGGGCAAAGAGGTGGAAAGCAACGCCGTCGAGGTGCACATTCACAATCTTCGGCGCAAGCTTGGCACTGCGCTGATCCAGACGGTGCGTGGCGTCGGCTACATGCTGCTGCGCGACGCACCGAAATCATGATCAAGTCGCCTCGTTCGCTGCAAGGCCAGTTGCTGGTGCTGGTGCTCGCCGTGGTGGTGGGCGTCTGGCTGGCCACGGCGGTGTTGACCTGGTTTGACGCGCGCCACGAGCTCGACGAGTTGCTTGATGGCCACCTTGCGCAGGCAGGCGCGCTGCTGGTGGTGCAGCAGGTGCGAGAGATCGGGGAGGATGACCACGGTATCGACGCGCCCACATTGCACCGTTATGCGCCCAAAGTGGCTTTCCAGGTCTTCCATGAGGGGCGCCTGACACTACGCTCGGCCAATGCGCCGAACGCCCCGATGATCGAGGATGGCAAGCATTTCAAAACCGGCTTCGAGACCGTGAAAATCGAAGGCGATGCATGGCGCGTTTTCGCAACCGCTGGTGCCGAGCGCGACGTACAGGTGTACGTGGGTGAACGGACGAGTTTACGGGCCGCTATCTTGTGGGCCGTGATGCGCAGCATGCTGTGGCCGATGGTCGTGGCGCTGCCGTTGCTGGCACTGGCGGTGTGGTGGGCGGTGTACCGGGGTGTGGCACCGATACGCCGGCTCGGGCGTGCCCTGGCTGAGCGCCAGGCACTGGCGCTGCAGCCGGTCACGCTAGCCGGCGCACCTTCAGAGATGGCGCCCATGGTCAATGCGCTGAATGGTCTGTTTGAGCGTATCGGCACGCTGATGGAATCGGAGCGTCGCTTCACGGCAGATGCCGCGCACGAGCTGCGCACGCCGATCGCGGCGATCCGTATGCAAGCGCAGGTGGCGCTGGGCGAAGCTGACGAGGCCTTGCGCCGGCACGCACTTCAAAGTACGCTGGACGGCTGCGACCGCGCGACGCGACTGGTGGAGCAATTGCTGACCCTGTCCAGGCTGGAAGCTGCCGCCGTGCCAGACATGGCGGCCGTCGATCTGCGCGCGCTGACCCAGCGGGTTGTGGGCGAAGTGGCGCCTAAGGCTTTTGGCAAAAATCAAACGCTGGAATTCGAGGCCACTGAGGCCTGCAGCATTCCAGGCAATGAGACGCTGCTGGCGGTGCTGGTGCGCAATCTGGTCGATAACGCGGTGCGCTACAGCCCGCCGTCGGCGCGCGTGAAAGTGGCCGTGCAGCGGAAAAACGGGCGTGTTGTGTTGAGCGTGGAAGACAGTGGGCCGGGTCTGGCCGAGGCCGACCGCCAGCGGCTCGG
>DASUIO010000300.1:0-3540 GCA_036279755.1 Polaromonas sp.
CAATCATGAGGCCGGTGATGCGTCTGTCACCCGCTGCTATCTGCTGCGCCACTTCCGCCGCCACGGTGATTTGGCGCTGGTATTGCTTGCTGCTGTTGGCATGCGACACATCAATCATCACCTGCTCGCGCAGGCCGGCGCCTTTAAGCAGCGCGCAGGCCGCGTCCACGTCGGCTTTTGAATAGTTGGGCTGCTTGCCGCCGCGCAAAATCACGTGGCAGTCGTCATTGCCGCGGGTTTCAAAAATCGCGGCCTGCCCCATCTTGGTCATGCCCATGAAGGCGTGCGCGGACTGCGCCGCCTGAATGGCGTCGGTGGCCACCTTGATGCCGCCGTCGGTGCCGTTCTTGAAGCCGACCGGACAGCTCAGGCCTGAGGCCAGCTGGCGGTGGCTCTGGCTCTCGGTGGTGCGCGCACCAATGGCGCCCCAGCTCACCAGATCGCTGATGAATTGCGGGCTCAGCAGGTCCAGAAACTCCGTGCCCACGGGCAGGCCGAGCGCCAGCACGTCGAGCAACAGGCGCCGCGCCATTTCCAGCCCTTCGTTGATGGCAAAGCTGCCGTCCAGGTGCGGATCGTTGATATAGCCCTTCCATCCCACGGTGGTGCGCGGCTTCTCGAAATACACGCGCATCACCACCAGCAGGTCATCGGCCAATGCATCGGCTTGCACTGTGAGCTGCCGCGCGTAGTCCATGGCCTGGTCATGGTCGTGGATGGAGCAGGGCCCGACCACCACAATCAGCCGGTCATCCGCGCCATGCAACACGCGCGAGATGGCGGCGCGGCTTTGTTCCACCAGCGCCAGTGTGGCCTTGGGTATGGGTAGCCATTCCTCCAGCAGCGCTGGCGTGATCAGCGGACGCACCGCGCTGATGCGGGTGTCGTCAGTACGTGTCGTGTCGTGGGTGGAGAGCGGCGTGGCGGGACGGGTGTGCGTATTCATGAACCGGTTTATGAGTGATTTGCCGCTATAGCCCTATAAGAAGGGAGATAACAGCTATTTATTTATGAGCGTTTGGCCTGTGAGAATCGATGATTCAGGCCATTTTTCAGAAACCGGACCTGGTCAGTCCCGTGCCAATGCGAGCGAAGAGTTGCCGGTCCGCTCGTTTCAGAACAACAAGTTAGCAGTGTTCTGTATCTTCTTTTCTCATCAGTAATATTGTAGGTAATTTTCAAAATCACCCAATGACGAAATATTTTCCGGCCACGTGAGCGATGACAACCCGGATCTTTGTTTGTCAGTAGCGAATGGAATCCTGCCGCACCACGGGAAACGGCGGCAACCCCGCCAGAATCGCCCGCCCATAACGCATCGTTGCCAAGCGGGTATCGCACACCGTGATCACCGCCCGGTCAGTCACTGTCCGCACACCGCGCCCAGCCCATTGGGCCAGCTTCATGCCCGCGCGTGGCACGGACAGTTCGGTGAACGGATCACGCCCTTGCTCGCTCAGCCATTCAGCCAGCGCTTCTTCAACCGGCGAGTTCGGTGGCGTGAAGGGAAGTTTGTCGATGACCACATGCTCGCACAGCTGGCCCGGCAGGTCGATGCCTTCGCCGAAGGATTGCAGGCCAAAGATGATGCTGCGCTCGCCGGCGATGATGCGCCGGCTGTGCTCTTTGAGCAGTTCGGTGCGTGAGCGCACGCCCTGCACCTGCACCTGGCTCAGCAATTCCCTGGGCAGGGCGGCGTGGCAGGCTTGCATCTGGCGCCTGGACGTGAACAGCACCAGTTGCCCATGGTGGTGCTCGCGCAGCAAGTCGGGCAGTTTTTCGCACAGCTCGTCAGAAAAGCCGGGACTTTTGGGCGAGTGCTTCATGGGGGCGATGCGCAGTTCCCCTTGCGTCGCGTAGTCGAAGGGCGAGGCCCCGACCAGGGCGCGGCGTTCCGGGAAGCGGTTCATACCGCTCAGGCGGTCAAAGAAGTCAAAGCTGCCGCAGGCTGTGAGTGTGGCCGAGGTGCAGACGGCGGCGCTGACAGTTCTCCACAGGTTTTTCGACAAGACCTGGGCGGCCGTCATGGGGCTGGCGCACAGCCACGCATCGGGCGTGGTACCCCCCGCGTCTTCGGCCCATTCCAGCCACTTGGCCCACGGCACCTTGTCGTGGGTGGCCCAGGCACTGAACAATCGCTCCAGGGTTTCCAGTCGTGAGAGGTAGACACCCAGTTCGACGCCGGCACGGGCTTGCTCCTCGCGCTCGGAAGGGGATTGGGATTCGTCGGGCTCCATCAATGCCGCAGCAATGCCAGACACCACCGAGGTGATGGCGCGGATGAGCGTGACCAGCTGGCTGCATTCAGGAATCAAAGCTTCGGGTATCTGGCCTTGGGTGAAGCGGTGGACGGCTTTGTCGGCGCTGACGAGTTGGGCATCTGTCCAGTAGTTTTCAAAAATCACCAGCTTGTCGGTGCAGCCGTTGATGAGCTGCGCAAAAGCCACCGGGTCTGGCCGGGTGGACGCAGGCAGTACCCGACCATGGCGGAGGGCCACGGTGCGCAGGCTGGCGAGCAGTTTGACGCTGGTACCCAGACGTGCGCGGTAAGAGAACTGGTCTGCCGCGATGTTGGGGAGGTGGTGAGCCTCGTCAAACACGAACAGTGTATTGCCCGGGTCGATCAAAGTGCTGTCGGTTTGCAGGGTGGCCAGGATCAGCGCGTGGTTGGCAACTTGCAGGGTGGCGCTGGCCGCCTGGCGGCGGGCTTTGAAGAAGGCGCAGCTTTTGAAGTGTTCACATTGCCCGCCATTGCAGGCATGGGCGTTGGCTTGCACCTGGCGCCAGTCTTCGGGGTCGGGCGGCTGCGGCAGACTGTCGATGTCGCCATCCCATTTACCGGAATGCAGCTTTTTGGCGCTGTTCTTGAACCAGAGCATCGCTTCGGCGCGGTCACGAGGGATGCCCTTGGCTTGCCAACGGGCGTCGGCAAAGGCATCCTGGAATTCACCGGTGAGCAGACTGTCTTGCATCTGATCGTTGATCGCGCCTTCCAGGCGGCTTTCGCAGACATAGCGGGCCCGCCCCTTGATGATGTCGTAACGCAACTCCGGAATGATCTCGGCCAGGCGCGGCAGGTCTTTATGGAACAACTGCTCCTGCAATGCCACGGTGGCGGTGGAGACGATGACGGTCTTTTTGAGCAGCTCTGACGCCACGATCGCCGCGAGGCAGTAAGCAACCGTCTTGCCGGTGCCGGTGCCTGCTTCCAGTTGCGCCAGATTGTTGCCCGTGCGGTCCTCGTTGTCTGGCGCTTTGGCCGATAGGAAGGTCAGCAGGGCAGCCTGCATCATCTGGTATTGCCCGGGACGCGCGATGAAGCCGGGCCAGTCGGCGGCGACCTCGCCATACAGCAGTTCCAGGCGGATGCGGGCCGCCTCCAGCAGCTCGGCATCAACGCCCTTCTCAGACGCATACGCGGGTATGACCGCAGAGGTTTCGGCGGCGGGAATCGCTGGAGACGCTGGCGAAGGTACGGGGGGTGTTGCGGACAAACTCATTGGGTTGATTATTGATGACGATGCCTTAACAAGAGGCACG
>DASUIO010000301.1:0-4314 GCA_036279755.1 Polaromonas sp.
TCCAGCCCCTGAAAAGGCTCGGTAAAGCGGAACTGGTCGCTGCTGGCCACCACCGGGCCGGTGACTTCGAGCACCCACTGGCGGGGCGCGTCGGCTTGCAGCCAGCCCGGCAGGGCTTGCTGCAGCGCTTGCGCGTCCAGGGCCCCGGAAGCCTGCAGAAAACGCACGCAGAGATCCTGGGCCACGGTGCGGCTTTCCAAGTGGCCATGAAAACCGCATTCGATCAGCAAGGAGCGGGTGCCGTTGTCGCTACCGTCGGCGCACAGATCGCCAAAGCGGCCAAAGTCGCGCATGCGCACACCGTCCTTGTGCCCGGGGTCCACCACAATGTGCTCGGGGCTGCGCAGCTCGCGCGCCAGCGCCAGGTTGCGCGGCTGCATGCCGGTCAGCAGCAGCGGCGCGGCGGGCTCATGCATGCTGTGCACATCGAGCAGCCAGTCAGCCTGTTCAACAAAAGGCTGCAGTTCCGCAGCGCGCCGGCGCTCCTGCGTGCCACCGGCCTGAATGCGCTGGGGCGACCACTGGCGGTTGAGGTCTTCGTCCACGAAGCGCGAGGCATCATGGTTGGCCGGGTCAAACCGGTCAAACGCGGCGAGGTTGCAAAACGCCAGCGTCAGGCGCCCCTGCTGCGGCCGCAAGCCGGCCTCCAGCAGGCCCCTGATTGCCCAGGCGCCACACAGCTCGTTGCCATGCACCAGCGCGGTGATCAGCACATGTCGGCCGGGCCGGCCCGAGTCAAACTGCCAGACGCCTTCGACCCCGGTGTTGCCGGTGCGCCAGGCGGCGATGTCGGGCTTGGGCAAATCAAATTGCAAGGGGGTGTTCATTCTTTGATCTTCGCGAATTCAACAATGCGTTTGTACTTGGCGGTTTCCTGGTTCAGGAACTTGGGCATGTCCACATTGAGGGGCGACACCGTCGATCCCGAGTCTTCAAGCTTCTTGCGCAGCTCAGCCGTCTGCAAGGACTCGTTCAGGGCTTTTTTAAGCTTGGCCACCACCGGCTCGGGCAGGTGGGCCGGACCCATCAGCGCAAACCAGATGTTGATGTCGATGCCCTTGAGCTTCGGCGTTTCGGCCAGAGCCGGAATGTCGGCGGTCATCGGCGAGCGCCTGGCTTCGGTGGTGCCGAGTGCGACCACCTTGCCGCTGCGAATGTGCGGCAGTCCGCTGGACAGCACGAACACGCCGAAATCAATGTTGTTGCCCAGCAGGTCGTTGGCCAAAGGCGCCACGCCGCGATAGGGGATGTGGGTCATGAACAGGCCGCCCTGGTCTTTCACCATCTCGCCAGCCAGATGCAAGGCGGTGCCCACACCCGAGCTGCCATAGCTGTACTTGCCGGGGTTTTGCTTGACCAGCCTCATGAACTGGTCCACCGTCTTGACGCCTGACTTCTGCGACGCCACCAGCACCATGGGCTGGGTTGCAATCAGGCCGATCGGGGTGAAGTCCTTGACGTCATATTTGACGGCGCTCGACACCAGGCGGGAGATGGCGATCTCGTTGCTGGCGCCGACCAGCAGGGTGTAGCCATCCGGCGCGGCATTGGCCACCTTTTGGGCTCCAATCGCGCCGCCGGCACCGCCCACGTTGTCGATGATGACCGGAACGCCAAGCTTGCGCGACAGCTCGGCACCCAAAGTGCGCCCATTCAGGTCGGTGCTGCCGCCGGGCGGGTAGGCCACCACGATGGTGATGGGTTTGCGGGGGTAGCTATCGGGCTGAGCCAGCACGCTAGCGCAGGCCAGCAGGGCCAGGGCGCCGCACAGTGCAGCACGGCAGGAAACAGACGAGAACTTCATGGTTTTTCTTTCAAAAAAATGCGTGAATGGGTCATTCGGTGATCTTGGCAAAGTCGACAATCTTTTTGTACTTCGCGATCTCGGTGCTCAGGAACCTGGGCATGTCCACATTGAGCGGGGCGATGGTGGAACTCGCGTCTTCGAGCTTCTTGCGCAGCTCGGGCGACTGCAGCGAGTCGCTCAAAGCTTTCTTGAGCTTGGCCACCACAGGCGCTGGCATGCGGGCTGGCCCCATCAGCACATACCAGGTGCCGATGTCAATGCCCTTGAGCTTGGGCGTTTCGGCCAACGCGGGAATGTCGGGCGTCACCGCCGAGCGCTTGAGCTCGGTCGTGCCCAGGGGCATCAGCTTGCCGCTGCGAATGTGAGGCAGCGCGCTGGACAGCACATAGACACCAAAGTCGATGTTGTTGCCCAGCAAATCATTGGTCAGTGGCGCCACGCCGCGATAGGGGATGTGGGTCATGAACAGGCCAGCCTGTTCCTTGACCATTTCACCGGCCAGGTGCAGGGAGCTGCCCACACCCGACGAGCCATAGCTGAACTTGCCCGGGTTTTGCTTGACCAGGCTCAGGAACTGATCGACCGTTTTGACACCGGACTTCTGCGAGGCCACCAGCACCAGCGGCTGCGAGGCAACCAAGCCGAGCGGCGTGAAGTCCTTGATGTCATATTTGACCGAAGAGGACACCAGCCGGTTGATGGCGATTTCATTGTTGGCACCGACCAGCAGCGTGTAGCCATCCGGTGCGGCATTGACCACTTTCTGGGCTCCAATCGCGCCCGCCGCACCGCCGATGTTCTCGATCACCACCGGCACACCGAGTTTTTTCGACAACTCGGCGGCCAGGGTGCGACCGGTCAGGTCGGTACTGCCGCCGGGCGGGTAGGCCACCACGATGGTCACGGGCTTGCGGGGGTAGGCCTCGGGCTGCGCCGCAGCGGGCAGGGCCGCCAGCATCGTCATGGCTCCCATGACAGACAGAGCCAGCAAACGCGTGGCGTGAAGGGCAAAACAAGGGGCTGACATCACGACTCCTGAATGGACACAGATCAGTCCATTGTCACGATCACGGTTTTTAGGTCTGTGCCGCTTTGGCACAATTCATGGCCATTTTGGCAACAGCTCAACGCTGCTCCATCTGCTGCCACAAACGCTCGGCCAGCGCATTCAGGCGGTGCTTGGCGCGGTAAGCCCGCACCTCGAAACGCACCTCCAGGTGCGCGTCGCCCAACACCACCAGCTGGCCCGCCTTGCAGGCACCCGACACCATCGACCACGGCAGCCAGGCCACGCCCAGACCCTTGAGGGCGTATTCATACACGGCGTCGGCCGAGTCGCTCTCGATCACCCGCTGCAGTTGCGGGGCATTCGGGTTGTTGGCCAGATGGTCTTGCACCAGGCGGCCCAGCGCCAGCGTACCGGCGTAGGCCAGGTAGGGCGTGGCAGCCTTCGTGCCGAAGCTGTGCTGGCCCCGCCTCTGGGCATTGGCCCGGGTGACCGGCACCAGCCTGTCCTGGGCCAGCGTCAGGTGCACGTACTGCCGGGCACTGAGCTGCACGGCCAGCAGGGGGTGGTGGTAGATCAGCATGAAATCCACTTCACCGCGCTCCAGCATCTGCGCTGTCTCGGTCAGGGAGCGGGTCAGGATGCGCAGCTCGCCCTGGGCCAGCATTGGCTTGAAGCGCAGCAGCAGATCGGCCACCAGGGTGCGTGCCAGCGTGCGTCCGGTGGCGAGCGTGACCGTGTTCTCGTGGCGTCCGGCGGCATTGAGCAGCTCGTCGCGTGCATGCCCGAGGTTGCCCACCATCTGCTGCGCGTTGTCCAGCAGGCTGGCGCCTGCGGCGGTGAGGGTCAGCGGCGTGCTGTCGCGCTCGATCAGCGGTGTACCGGCCCAGGCTTCAAGCGCCTTGATGCGGCGCCCGAACGCCGGGTGCGTGACGTGGCGCAACTCGGCCGCGCGGCTGAAGCTGCGGGCTTGCGCCAGCGCCACAAAATCTTCCAGCCATTTGAGTTGCATCGCTGGTTCGCGGATTGTGGCTGTTGCGCAAACTCAGGACCGCGCAGCCTGCAGCACGTCGCGCGTCCTGATCGCTTCGCGCCGGGCCGCTTCGGCAAAATCGTCACCGGACGACGCGTACAAAATCGCGCGGGATGAATTGACGATGATGGGCGCGTCCTGGCGCCAGCCGGCTTTCACCGTGGCCAGCGCATCACCGCCCTGCGCACCCACACCGGGAATCAGCAACGGCAGCGTGGGCGCTACCGCCCGCACACGCTCGCTCTCCGCCGGATAAGTCGCCCCCACCACCAGCCCGAGTTGGCCGTTGATATTCCACGGGCCTTGCGCGAGGCGGGCCACATGTTCATAGAGCAGCGGCTGGCCTTCGATGGACGCCAGGCGCTGGTTCTGCAAATCATCCCCGCCGGGATTGGACGTGCGGCACAGCAAAAAAGCGCCCTTGCCGTGGTACTTGAGGTAAGGCACGATGGAGTCAAAACCCATGAA
>DASUIO010000302.1:0-3166 GCA_036279755.1 Polaromonas sp.
ACCAGCTGGATGTTATTGCGCAGCGCATAAAGCTCATCGGCATACGACAGCGGAACGCTGATTTTTTCGGCGCGGCTTTCCAGCTGCATCAGTTCATCAAGCAGCGGGCCGGTGTCTTGCGCTTCCTCGGCCCGGTTTTCGATGTTTCGCAACTGGCCATACCACCTGAAGATGCGCGAGCGCACGCGAAACTCATAGAGCGGCGGCACGATGCGTGACAGCGGCAGCAGCACCGCGATGATGATGCCCATGACCAGCCACATGCGCTCGACCAGGTTGGCCACCCAAAAGTTCAAATAGCGCTGCAAAAAGGGTTTGTCGTTCTTGATGCTGCGCGCGGCTTCCGCTGAAATGGGCAGTTCGTTGTTGGCCATGTTGGGATATTCATGGGCCCGCTTGAACCAGCCGGCGCTGCCATGAATCTCGTTGCCGGCCAGCGCAAACAGCTGCAACAGCGCCGGGTGCGTGCTTGCCCGCGTGAGCAGTGTGGTGGTGGGTGCAACCAGGCGAACGTCTTGCGGCGGAATATTGGCGGCCAGATCAACCACGCCACGCGGCAGCACGGCTGGGCTTAAAAACGCAAAACGCCGCGAGTAGGCTTCGCTTTGCGCAAAGTCCATGAGCTTGACACCGGGTGTTTGCAGCAGCATCTGCACCATCAGCGACTCGGGGGCCGAGGCAAACACGATGGCATCAAGCTCGCCGCCTAAAAAAGCAACGGTGGCAGGCGTTTGCTCCAGTTGCGAAAGTGTCAAGGCGCTGCGGTCAATGTGGTTGCTTTCCAGTAATTTGTTCATCAGGTTGGGCACGCCGCTGCCGGGCGTGCCAACGTTGACGCGCAAGCCTTGCAGTTGCGTCAGTGAACTCAGGGTCGATCCGCTGCTGCCTGCGGGGCCAGCGGATAAGGATGGCGCCGCCTTGCGCGCCGCCTCCTCACGGTAAAACAGCCACACCGGTTCCAGAAAAAGGCTGCCCAGCGATTCCAGCTGCTCGTTGTTGTCGGCGCCTGCCTCGTTGGTGCCGCCCTGTACAAATCCGAGATCGGCTTTGCCTTCGCGCAGCAGCTGCAGATTGGCGGCCGATCCTTCGGAGGGCAGCAACACCACCTCAATGCCGTCTTTTGCAAGAATGCGTGCGTAGCGCTTGCCGAATTCCTCATACGCGCTTTGCGCCGGCCCGGTGGCGAGTACCACCCGCTTGGGCGGGTTCGGGTCCAGCCACCAGTAGGCCAGCACCAGCAGCGTGACGGCCAGCACAATGAAGGGGCCGACTGAGACGGCCAGATCGCGCAGCGACAGCAGGGTGTAGCGTATGGTTTTGGGCATGCTGCGAACCATAGCATGCGCCAGACGCTATCGCTGCAGGCAACCTTTCTTCAGTGTGGAAAACAGGCTTTGGCCACGCAGCGACTGACGCTACCAGCTATGTTAACGATAGCGCCTTACTTGCTGGGCTCGATTGAGACAAGCGTCAATGTGCCGTTGACCTGGTCTGCGGTAAAGCGGACCTTGTCGCCCGCCTTGACCTTGTTGAGCAGCGCCGGGTCTTTGGCTTTGAACACCATGCTCATGGGCGGCATGCCGAGGTTTTTGATTTCGCCATGCTTGAGGGTGATCTTGCCGGCGTTTTGATCAATGTTGCGGACTTCGCCTTCAGTCTGCGGCAAAGGGGCTTGCGCAAACGCTGAAAAAGTCGAAAAAAGGCTGGAGGCCAACAGGGCAGCGAGCGCGGGTTTAACGCATTTCATGAAAGATCCTTTCAGGGGGGTTAAGTGCGGTTATAGCTTTGATAAACACGGGTACTGCCATCGGCACTGATGAGCAGCACGTCGTACGGGTCTTTGCGTCCGCCATAGGCCGGCCCATCCATACCCGGCGAGCCGATGATCATGCCGGGAACGGCCAGGCCGACGGCTGTTGGCCGTTCTTTCAAGAGGCGGCGGATTTCGCGGGCAGGAACATGCCCTTCGAGGGCATAGCCGCCCACCTGCGCGGTGTGGCATGAGCCCAGTTTTTCGGGTACATGCAGCCGGGTTCTGGCCGCTGCGCTGCCACTTTCGTGCATGGTGACCTGAAAGCCGTTCGCTTCCAGGTGGCGCGCCCAGTCTTCGCAGCAGCCGCAGCCAGGGGCTTTCCAGGCCTCGACCCGGGGTTTCGTTTGAGCCATCAGGCTCGATGCCGTGACTGAAGCGCCAGCCAAACTTGCGATGGCCTGAATAATTAATCGTCTTTGCATGGTGTTTCCTTCTGGGGGGTAAATGGCCGCTAAGGCCATCGGGTTTGAAACAAAGCGGAACTCTGAAAAGTCTCCTGAAGTACAAGCGGGGCGATGGTGAAAATCGCAGCGATCCGGGCTTGACAGGCCATTTAGGCCATGCCGGAAGCAAGTACAGGCCCAATATGGGCCTGGGACTCAGGAAATCGGGGGTTTTTGGTCGAGTGCAGCTTCGGCACTGGCGAATGGGGTGCTTGCAGCGCGTGGCAGCGTGCGCTCACTGACAAGGTTGTTCAAGTCAGCCGCCATCGGGAACAGCGCTAAGGTGTGGCAGGCCTGACAGGCGGCGCAGGATCCGCAGTAGGCGTTTCCCGCATGAAAAGCGTCATCAGAGGCGGGCTCGGCACAGTCATGAGCGACCGGCCCTTCCTGAACCGCCTCGGGCGCACCTGCTTCGTTGTAAAAATCCGCTCCAGCGCTTGTTCCATGGGCGTGAGAAGCCATGATTTTCGCAGTGGATTGCAATTGGGCCAGCGCCATCTCGGTCGCCATCGCGTCGCCCATCCAGCCGCGCAAGGGCAGCAAGGCAATCATGAGGGCGAAGAGTACTACGCGCATACCCGAATGATAGGCTATTTGCTGGGAAGTTCCGGCTTGGGTTTGACTTTTCGCGGGCTGCAGGCGTCTGATCGTGCTTGTATTTGCCATGCGCTGGCATGCAAAATCAGCATTTAATTAACTCGGTTATCGTTCTCAAATCATTGAACTGAACAAGCGCGACGCTGCAGCTGCGTTGCCCGCAAGCATGGCCCATCCTCCACCACTTAAAAAATCACGCCCTTTGTATGGGAAGCCGCTCGCTGGTTGGCGATTGCGCTGGTACACGATTATTTTTGAAGCGGATACCCGCGCGGGGCGCCTGTTTGACCAGGTCCTGATTGTTGTCATCCTG
>DASUIO010000303.1:0-6659 GCA_036279755.1 Polaromonas sp.
GACACCAAGGTGGCCCTGGTCGATGCCCTCAGCGAGTGCGGCTATGCCAAGATCGAGGTGACCTCCTTCACCTCGCCCAAGGCGATCCCGATGCTGCGCGATGCCGAAGAGGTGATGGGCCGCATCCGCCGCATTGCTGGCGTCGAATACACGGTGCTGGTGCCCAACCTGCGCGGCGCCGAACGCGCACTCGAATCGCGCGCCGACGAGCTCAACCTCGTGATGTCGACGTCCGAAGCACACAATCTGGCCAACCTGCGCATGCCGCGTGAAAAGAGTTTTTCGGCACTGGAAGAAGTGATTCGCCATGTGGCTGGCCGCACGCCCATCAATGTCTCGCTGTCGACCTGCTTTGGCTGTCCGATGGAGGGTGATGTTCCCCAAGCCGAAGTGCTGCGCTGGGCCGCCCGCTTTGCAAACTTGGGCGTGCGCGGCCTGACGATCTGCGATACCACCGGCATGGCGCACCCGGCCCAGGTCAGCCGTATGGTTCAAGCCCTGCAGCAGCAGTTTGAGGGGCTGCAGCTGACCCTGCACTTTCACAACACGCGCGGCATGGGCCTGGCCAATGTGCTGGCGGCGTTGCAGGGCGGCATAGCCCGCTTCGACGGTTCATTGGGCGGTCTGGGCGGCTGCCCGTATGCACCCGGGGCCAGCGGCAACATTGCCAGCGAAGACGCCATCCACATGATGGATGCCATGGGCTACGACACCGGCATGGATCTTTCAAAGTTGCTGGCAGTGGCGCGCGAGTTGCCGAAAATCGTCGGCCACGACGTGCCGGGCCAGGTGGCCAAGGCCGGATGCATCACCGATTTACATCCCGCACCCGCAGGCCGTCTTGCAGCCGCCTGCTAAACATCACCAAGGAGACAGAGACAACCATGAACAACTTTTCCCGCAGAACTTTCGTGACCGCCGCCGGACTCGGCGCGGCCGCATGGCTCAGCCCCGTGCGCGCACAGCTCGCCGGCAAGCCCCTTACCCTGGTCGTGCCGACGGCAGCTGGCGGCACCACCGACATCGCAGCGCGCATGCTGGCCGAGCCGCTAGGCAGGATTTTGCAGACGTCGGTGGTCGTGGACAACCGCGGCGGCGGCAACGGCAACATCGCAGGCCAGCTGGTGGCGCGCGGCCCGGCTGACGGCACCAGCCTGCTGGTGCAGTATTCGGGCTACCAGTGCATCACCCCGCTGATCCAGCCGGTACCGGGCTTCGACCCCGCCACCAGCCTTAAGCCCGTCGGCCACCTGATCGACGCACCGCAGTTGATGGTGGTGCGCGCCGATTTCCCCGCCAACACCTTCGCCGAGTTCATCAGCTACGCCAAGGCCAACCCGGCCCGCATCAACTATGCGTCCAGCGGCAACGGCTCGCTGCAGCATGTCACCACCGAGCTGCTCAAGGACCTGACCAAGACCTTCATGGTGCACATTCCTTACCGCGGTACCGGCCCGGCGCTGAACGACCTGCTGGCCGGCACGGTGGACTTCACCATCACCACACCGCCACCGCTGCTGCCGCACATCCGCGCCGGCAAATTAAAGGCGCTGATGGTGACCGGCCGCGCGCGCCTGCCCGCGCTGCCCAACATTCCCACGGCCACCGAGACCGGCGTGCCGCTGGTGGCCTCCTCCTGGTTCGCCGTCTACGGGCCCAACAGCCTGTCGGTCGACCTGCAAAGCCGTCTGTCATTAGCCATCAAGCAGGTGGTGGAGTCCGACAGCTTCAGGAAGCGCGCCGAAGAGCAGGGTGCCAGGGCGGTGGCCATGAACGGCACCGAACTGGCCGCGCTGGGCGCCAACGAGCGCAAGATGTGGAGCCGCGTTGTGCGGCTGGCCAACATCAAGGCCGACTGAGCGCAGCGCCGCTCCGGCTATGAAATCAATAGCCTCTCATGCAGATTTCATGAAGGCCATATCGCTTTCGGCCAGCCATCAGTCGAGCGACGCGATCAGGTCAACATACTTCTGCATGGCGTCGTCTTGTGACATGCCTTTGAGATTGTTCCACGCGTCCCACTTGGCTCTGGCCACCATCTCGCTGAAGCTGGGCTTTTTCTCGGTGTTGTCGCCGACGCTGCCTTGTTTGTACAAGGCGTAGATTTTCAGCAGCGTGGCGTTGTCGGGACGCTCGCTGAGGTTTTTCGAGTCAAGCATGGCCTTGTCGAAGGCGGCTTTCAGGTCTGACATTTGAGTGCTCCGTTTTTAAGATTTTCAGCTTGCAAAGCGGCGTGAGGCAATTTCCAGCAAGCCGTCAAAAATCAGGCTGTCCACCAGTTCGAAACTGACCGACATGCTGGGAGCCATTTTCCAGCCGGCACCGCCGGTCATGATGCACGCTGGCGTTTCACCGCAATGCTGCGTGAGGTTCTCCACCATGCGCTGCACGGCGCCGGCAATGGCAAAGGTGCCGCCACTGGTCAGCGCGTCACTTGTATTGGTGGGAAAATTCCGCACCTCGCCGGTCGGCACATGCAGACCAGCGGTTCCGGATTCGAGCGCACGCAGCATGATGCCGTGGCCGGGCAGAATGATGCCGCCCAGGAATTTTCCCGAGGCGTCAACGGCGTCAACCGTCACAGCCGTGCCGACCATGACCACCACGCAAGGTTTACGGATGCCGCGCGCCAGCAGCCGGTGGTGCGCGCCAATCATGGCCACCCAACGGTCGGCGCCCAGCCGCGCCGGGTGGTCGTAACCATTGATCAAACCGGCTTCCTGGGCGCTCGACACGACCCAGCGCGGGGCCACGTCCCAGAGTTCCATCTGATCGGCCACCCGCTGTTTGATGGCATCGCTGGCCACGATGCAACCAAGAATCCGCGAGGGCGGGGGCATGGCGCTCCATTCACCTTCGGTGAGCTTGTCGATGTTTTCCAGAAACACCACGCCCTGGGCCAGCAGTTTGGCCCCTGTCGTCGGCGCGTCATACTGGGCCCATTTCAGGCGGGTGTTACCCACGTCAAGCGCTAGAAAAGTCATTGGGCTGAATTATGAACACATTTGCACACCGCCTGCGTCCTGGAGAGATTTTTCAGCAAGCGCCGCGATCCACCGCGCGCGTTCAAATCAGGCCGAACCAGCAAGCGCGCTGGATCGCGGCGAGCTTGTTGTCCACCTTCAGTTTGCTCATGGCATTGGACAAGTGAAAGTTCACGGTACGCTCGCTGCAAAGCAGAACTTCGCCGCTGGCGCGCGCCGTCATGCCCTGAAAAGCCAGCTTCAGGCATTCGAGTTCGCGCGGGCTCAAGGGATTGCGGGCTTCAGCCAGTGCCCGCTTCAGCAGCGGCCAGATATTGAGCGCCGACCAGGCCAGTTGCGCCGCTTCACTTCGGTCATGCCACTGGCGTGGGCTGAAAAGATAGCATTCGAATGCGCGCCCTACCGTCAGCGGAAACGCGATCCGGACGACGCTCTGGTAACCGTGAGCCAGCCAGAGCCTGCGCCAGCGACCCTTGTTTTCGAAAGCCGACCTTGAGATATCCTGCCAGGCCACGAGGGGCGCATCGGAGTCGCGCCAAGGCGCACCGAAATCCCGACTCTCGGCCAGCGCTTGCGCGGCATCCAGCAGGCGCAGTGGATGCAAGGCCAGGACCAGCCGGTCATCGTGGCCGGCAAACGGATCGGGACCCAGCACCAAGAGGGCTTCCACCGAAAATTCGCGCAGCGCACAGAGCCAGTCGCTGATGACACCATCCACACTCACACTGTCAAAGTTAGCAGGCTGTCGCATTAGCCCACCTAAAAAGAACAAGCACAATACAGCCCAATGTCAAATGCATCACCAGTCAGGTTTCCGGTTGTGCCGGAGAAATTTTTAACGTGAGGAGCGCCCGCTTCAGCGCGTGGCTTGCGCAGCATCCCTTGCTCCAGTGGCAGCGCAAGGAGTTGATACTCGCACCGCTGGAGCCCATTTTGCATCCATCGCCACAGCGCCTGTGGTGGCTGGGTCTGTTTATTTTTTTAGGCCATGCCCTGTATGGCTGGATATGGTCGGCCTGGCTGCCGCAACCCTACGAAAATCTGACGCTGCGCGTCATGGCCAGCCTGCTGGGCTTGAGCCTGATGACACGCCGGATCAACCATGACCCCGGCAGTCGCCTGACGCAGGTGGCCTTTGGTCTGGTGGTCTGGCTGGAGTTGCCGGTTTTGTTCAGCTGGATGTACCTGTGCAACAGCGGCAGCGCCGTCTGGCTGGCAACGATGGCTGTCATGGTGCTGATTTATTACCAAGTTACCGATTGGCGCCTGGCCACTGTAGGCACGATGATGGGTGGGCTGCTGGCCTGGGATCTGTTTCATTATTTTGGACCGACCGTTTCCAGCGTCCCCGAGAACCAGCGCGCCGTCCATGCAGCGGTGTTTGCATTTGCGTGGACGGGTGCGCTCGTGCTCAGCCTGTCATCTGCCAATCGGCGGCGAGAACACCTGACCAGCACACTCGCAACCATGCGCATCATGGCGCATGAGCTGCGCACGCCACTGTCCACGGCCGCGCTGATTGGCGAGGCGGTCCAGCTGGAAGTGGAGCGCCAACCCGACCACCCGCGCGCACCGCAACTGGACAAGCTGGCATTGCGTCTGCAAGCGCAGGTGCGCAACATGAACCACCAGATCAACATGCAAATCGCCAATGCCAAACTGCTGCAGCTGCCGCGCTACAGCGAGCTGGTGTCCGCTGCCAAGCTGGTCAATGATGTGGTGGCGGCCTATCCCTACCCCTCGAGCCGCCAGCGGCAATGCATCAAAGTGCTCATTCACAACGACTTTAGCTTCTGCTCTTCCACCACCCAGTTTGCACAGGTACTGGACAACCTGATCAAGAACGCGCTGCACTCACTGGTGGCGGCTGACTCCAGATACCCCCACGGTGCGCTTCGTATCAACGTCGGCCTGCTGCAAAGGCGTGGCCGTATCGTCGTGACGGACGACGGCATGGGGATTGACGCGGCGCTGCTGCCGCAAATTTTTAACCCTTTTTTCTCCAGCAACCATGGCACGGGGCACGGCCTTGGCCTGGCTTTTTGCCGGCAAGTGGTACAAAGTGCCGGCGGCAGCATTCACGTGAAATCAGAATATGCCGTCGGTGCCATTTTTACGATTGAGCTGCCCATAGCAAGCTCATGACCCTCGAAAACAACCGATTTGTGACAACTTTGATGAGCCCGACTACCATGTCTTTTCCACTTTATTGCCGCCCGGGGGGTGTAATTTTTCTCGACGACGACCGGGACTACCTGGAAATGCTGGCCGAAGTCATGCCGCTTGACTGGTATGCGCGGCTCTTCCTGCGCCCGGTGGCCTGCATCGACCTGCTGCTGCAGGAGCCCCCTCACTGGGAGGAAGATGCTTGGGCCCAGCAGGAAATCATCAATCGCTGGCGCGAAGGGGCCTCCCTGATTCCGCAAATCCTCCAGTACTGGCGCGAAGACGGCACCGCGCGCTTTGCCCTCACCCGGGTCTGCGTGGTGGACTACTCCATGCCGGCCATGAGCGGACTGCGCGTATTGAGCGAGCTGACGGACTGGTCGGGTTCGCGCATCTTGCTCACCGGCCGGGCCGACGAGCAACTCGCCGTATCGGCCTTCAACCGCGGCCTGATTGATCAATTCATCCCCAAGCAATCGCCCGAGATTCGCCTGCGCCTGACCGATGCCATCCAGAGCCTGCGGCATCTTCCCGACGCACGCCATCAACAGATCTGGCGCGCCACTTTGTCACGCGAGCAGCATGCGCTGCTGTGCGACCCGGCGATTGCTCAGGAACTGAAAAACCTGACAATTCGGCAGGGCTGGGTCGAGCACGTCGTCATAGGCGCCCCCTTCGGCGTGCTTGCGCTGGACCCCAAGGGCGGCGTGAGCTGGCTGCAGCTGGAGCCTGCCGAGAACCTGCCGGAGCTTGCTGAAATGGCGGAATCCCAGGGTTGGGATGCGTCCACCGTCCAGGATATTCGCGCCGGAAAGAGACTCCTTGATCTGGAACTGCAACTGGCGCTGGGTGCCAAGCAGCAAGCCCAGCCACATCATGCGTTCGCCATGGCTGGCGAGCCGGCACGCCTGTATGCTGCCCTTTTCGCGGTCCATGACGACTTCAGCCCAGGCTTCATGAACAGCCACGAGCGTTTTATAGCAACCTGTGGTGAAAGACAGCTGCAGGATTAGCCCTCACGCTGACCGGCGCGTGCGATGCGCTCGGTACGTTGCAGTCCGAGGGGGAATTGCGAAAAGCATTGGCGGCGGGCGAGAGTTTTCGTTCCAGTACTTTCATAAGGTTGTTCCGTTTATAAAAAACAAACTTATTGAAAGCTTTCTCATAAATTTACACGTTTGTATCCCTGTCAGAAATAACAGGGCATAGGACTCCGACCTCCTTCAATACTGGTTATCGGAACCCGGTACCAGAACGTTCCGATTGTTATGTTCGCCCGCTCGGGGTTATCCCTGTCGCCAGGGCAGCCCGCGGAAACGCCAGCCGCCGCAATGGCCGCGCTGGTCCTGTTCATCGGCATCACCCTCAAAGCCCTCAAGAATGTTGTAGGCTTCGAAACCCAGTTCGCTGGCCCGCCTGGCTGCGGCGACCGAACGCACGCCACTGCGGCACAGCAACACGGCCTTCTTGCCGGCTGGCACAGCGGCCTTCAGGCCTTCGTCAAAGCCG
>DASUIO010000304.1:0-3043 GCA_036279755.1 Polaromonas sp.
GGTCGCCCTCAACCAGCGTGTGGGCGACCGCCTCGGCCAGCACGGAATCCATGCCCGCCGTCTGCAGCAACTCAACTGCGAAGCGCGTCAACGCTTCGGCAGAAAAACGGTCAGCGGCTCCCATCAGTAGGTCGCCCTGCCGCCGGATATGTCGAACACGGCAGCGGTTGAGAAGGAACAGTCTTCCGACGAAAGCCATGCGACAAGCGCAGCAATTTCCTCGGCTTCTCCAAAGCGGTTCATCGGAATCTTGGAAAGCATGTAATCGATATGCTGCTGCGTCATCTGGGAAAACATGCCGGTGCGTACCGCCGCTGGCGTGATGCAATTGACGCTGATCCCGGTTTGCGCCAATTCTTTTCCGAGGGACTTGGTCATGGCAATGACGCCCGCCTTGGAGGCGCTGTAGGCGGAGGCATTCGGGTTGCCCTCCTTGCCCGCAATCGACGCGATATTCACGATGCGGCCATAGCCTCTTTCGCGCATGTGTGGCACCACGGCGCGGCAGCATAAAAACGGGCCGCGCAGATTAACACTCATCACCTGGTCCCAGTCCGCGACCGGATATTCCCAAAGCGTGGTGTTGGGTCCCGTGATGCCAGCGCTGGTGATCAGGATGTCAATCGCAGCGGCAGCGCGCAAGGTCGAATCGCGTGCTGCCGCGACTGCATCCGGACTGGTCACGTCGACGGTGACGACATGCGGCTGCACGGCACCAAACGAAGACTGCGCCTGCGCCAGTGTGTCAGGATCGCGATCCCACAGGCTGACCGTTGCGCCGCCCTCTACAAGGCGATGCGCGATGGCCAGTCCGATACCGGCGGCGCCGCCGGTCACCACTGCATGACGGCCTGAAAAGTTGTAATGATTACGTTCTGCCACAGCTCTGTCCTATTCTCGGTATTACGGCAGCGGTTGCACCGCTGTTGTTGGGTTGATCAATTTACCAAACTATTGGATTGCAATCATCCATTTTGCAGACGGTTTTCATTGCCGCATCCAAAACGATGGAAACCGTCAAGGCATGTACTGCCCGCCATTAACCTCGATGATCTGCCCGGTTACATAGCTGGACAGTTTTTCCGAGGCGAGGTAAATGAATGCGCCGACGCATTCGTCGGCCGTGCCGAGCCGAGCCATCGGAATCGTCAGGCGCATCGCTTCGAGTTGCTCGGGCGTGGAAAATTTGTCATGGAAAGGCGTGGTAATCACACCAGGGGCGACTGCATTGACACGAATCTGCCGGCCCGCGAGTTCCTTGGCGAGACTCTTGGTCGCGGTGCTGACAAACCCCTTGGAGCCGGCATACAGGCTGGCGCCCGGCCCACCGCCGTTGCGCGCGGCGATACTGGTCAGATTGATGATGCTGCTGCCCCCTGTCATGTGCGGCACGGCGTATTTGGTGCACATCAGCATCGAGCGGACGTTCAGACCCACGATGTCGTCGAAAACTTCATCGCTGACATCGGTGATCGGCACGCGCTTAACCAAAGCACCAGCGTTGTTTATCAGTACATCTATGCGTTTGAAGCGTTTGACCGCTTCGGTCACTACGCGTTCGCACTCGGCGGAAACGCGCAGATCGCCTTGCACCACCAGCGCCTCGCCGCCGGCCTTTTCGACCGCTTCGGCCACCGCCATTGCAGCAGCCTTGGAACTGTTGTAATGCACCGCCACCTTGCAGCCGAGTGCGCCGAAGGCTTTTGCACAGGCTGCACCAATACCGGTGGAAGCACCCGTTACAAGAACCACTTTACCTTTTAGATCATCCATTCACATATACCTCTGTTATCTGCTTTTTGCGTAGCAGGCGCATGACAATGGGCATGCTCCAAACGAGAAGGGTCAGTGCACCCAGGGTGCCCGCGATGGGACGGTTGAAAAACGCGATGAAGTTGCCATCCGATTTGATCATCGAGCTAATGAAGTTTTCTTCCAGCATTCCGCCCAATACCACGCCGAGAATTGTGGGGGCGATCGGAAAGCCGTTTTCTTCCATCAGGTAGGCCAGCAAGCCAAAGCCGAGCATGATGCTGACATCGAATGCGCTGTTGTTGATGGAGTAGGCGCCAACGATGCAAAACAGCAGAATCAAGGGCATCAGAATGTTGCGCGGCACTTCCAGAATTTTCTTGGCTAGCTTGATGGCAAGGAAGCCAAGCGGCAGCATCAGCAAATTGGCAAAAACAAAAACGATAAACACCGAGTACATTGCCACCGGATTATTAATGAAAATCATGGGTCCTGGGTTCAGATTTTTCATATACAGCACGCCAATGACAATTGCCGTGATCGAGTCGCCCGGTATGCCGAACACCAGCGCCGGAATCCACGCGCCCGCCAGCGACGAGTTATTGGCCGCACCCGATTCGACAATGCCTTCGACGTGTCCGGTACCGAATTTTTCCGGCTCTTTGGAAAATTTTTTGCTCATCGCATAAGACATGTATGCGGCAATATCGGCTCCGGCGCCAGGCAGCGCACCCACAATCGTGCCGAGAATGCTGCCGCGCAGGATGGACGCTGGATACTTGACCGTCAAATCCCACATGCCCGTAAACACATTGCCGATTTTGCTTTGCACGATTTCCATTTTCTGGCCGGCCGTGATTGCATACCGCAGCACCTCTGACACGGCAAACATACCCACCATGATTGGCACCAGCGATATACCGCCCAGGAGATCGGTATTACCGAAGGTAAAACGCGGAAAACCGGCAGGATTTCCCATGCCGATTGAAGCGATTATCAAGCCAAAGAACAGCGACACAAAACCTTTGAGCGGATTTCCGGAAGCAATGAAAATCGCGCAGGTGAGACCCAGGAGCACGAGCCAGAAATATTCGAAAGATGAAAACTGGAGCGCCATTTCAGCCAGCGACGGTGCCGCGGTGATGAGCACGAACGTACCGAAGAGACCGCCGATGACCGAGAACACCAGACCCGCGCCCAAGGCAACTTCGGCCTGGCCTTTCTTGGTCATCGCATAGGCCTCATCCGTATAGGCGGCCGAGGCGGGTGTACCGGGAATGCGCAGCAGGCA
>DASUIO010000305.1:0-4452 GCA_036279755.1 Polaromonas sp.
ACAGGTCCTTGGTCACGGCTTGGGCTCCGGTACCGCTGAGCGGACAGTCGAGCATGGTGACGCTGGCCCGGCAAAGATCGCGGATTCGCTCTTTATCTTCGATGGGAAGAGTGCTCGACTCGACCAGGATCAAGCCGGCGCGACCCGCAGACAGGATGCCATCGGGACCGCTGACGACCTCATCCAGAGCTCGAACGCTGGGCAGTACGCTGATAATGATGTCCGCCTTCTCAGCAACCCGGCGTGGCGAGCTCGCTACCTCACCGCCCGCATCCGAGAAAGCTTCCAGGCGATCGGCTGAAACATCAAAACCGACCACATTGAACCCCGCCCTGAACAAATTCGCCGACATCGCGGATCCCATGATCCCGAGCCCAAGCATACCGATATTCAATTCCATTCTTTTCTCCATGACGTGCTCCCCGTCTACATGATGACTGACGGCAGCCAGGTGCTGATGGCAGGATAGGCGATGACAAACCCCAGCGCGAGCACCAGCATAAGGATGAAAGGCCAGGCGCCGAGGAAAATATCCTCAATCTTGGCGGAGCTGCCGAGCGAGGATTTCATCGCAAACACCACCATGCCGAAAGGCGGCGTCAGCAGGCCGATCTCGATGGCGATGATGCTGACCATGCCGAACCAGATCGGGTCGTAGCCGAGTTTGATGATCACCGGAAACATGATCGGGATGGTCAGCAGCAGAATCGAGACCGAATCGATGATGCAACCGAGCAGCAGGAACACCACGAGGAACATAAGGATGATCACCATCGGCGGCACCGGCAGACCCGCGGCCCATTCGCTCATTTTCGTGGCCAGCCCGGAGATGGTGAGCATGCGGCTGTACATCTGTGCGGCGATGAGGAGCAGGAAGATGCTTGCCGTGGTGCGTCCAATTTCGGTGAGGACCTCGACAAAAGCCTTCCAGCTGAACTTGCGGTTGATGATGACCAGCACCATGGCACCGGCGGCACCGATGCCGCCCGCCTCCGTCGGCGTGAAAAATCCGCCATAGAGCCCGCCCAGCACCAGGCAGACCAGCAGGATCACGCCCCAGGGCTTGACCGCTGTTCGCACGGCCGTGTTCCAATCCATCGGCGGCAGCTTCTCCAATTGTCCTCCGAGCCGCGGCGAAAAAAATACCATCAGCCAGATGCCGAGGGAAAGAATGGCCGTCACCAGCAGACCGGGACCGACGCCGGCAGCGAACAGCCTTCCGATCGACTGCTCGGTAAGCACGCCGTAGACGATCATCAGGATCGAAGGCGGGATCAGCATGCCGAGAATGGCGCTGCCGGCAACGATGCCATAGCTGAAATTGCGGTCGTAATTAAGCCGTTCCATTTCGGGAATGGCGAGCTTGGAGAAAACGGCCGCCGAAGCCACCGACACGCCTGTAATCGCGGCGAAGATGGCGTTGGCGATAACGGTGGCAATGCCGATGCCTCCGCGGATGCGCCCGAATAGAACCTGGGCCGCGCTGAATAGATCGCGCGTGGCGCCCGACAGCGTAGCCAGTATTCCCATCAGCACAAACAGCGGGATCACCGCGAACACATAGTCCATTACTGCGCTGTACGCTGTGGTATTTAGCAGGCTTATGGCCACATTCAGCTTGCCGGTTATGCCCCAGATGCCGATGACACTCAACAGCGCCAGAGCGACGCCGATATGCGCTCCCAGCAGAACCAGAACAAAAACGAAACCGACCGTAATCAATGCAATGCTTGTCGGTTCCATCAGAATTCCGCCTCGGCCTGATGAAGGGTCTTGCCGCGGATGAGATTAACCAGCATCACCATAAACTGGATCGCAGTGAGCGCCGCCCCGATCAATACCAGGGTGCGAATCGGCGAAGTGGGAACCCGGACGGGCTCCTCGCCCTCGAATTCGCCGATGCGCCAGGCTTCAAGCATGGTGTCCCAGCCGGAATAGACGATTAGCGCAAACGTGATCACCCCCAGAATGCAAGAAACGATTTCAATCACTCGCCGAGTGGCCTGCGGCATCCGATCGAGCAGTATGGTAGAACGCAAATGCGCTCCAATTTTTAGAGTATGGGCCATCTGACACCATACAAGGCCGACAACCGAAATCTTGACGATTTCCGGAACCCCGAACAAAGGGGAGTTGAAAAAGGCCCGGCCCACGACGTCGACGGTGATGAGCAGCATGATCAGCAATACCCAGATCGCGCCTATGACGTTGAGCGACGCCATCAGCCCATGCAGCAGCTTGACTAGAAATTTCATTCAGAATCCATAACAGTTTGCACCATTCCCCACGGTCCGCAGGACTCTCGTAGGATGGCGACGCAGGAATCGGAATTACTGGACTTTCCAGTCTCGCGGCAACTTGACGCCGGCCTCCTTCAAGGCTTTGATGTAGGCGGCGACGGCCTGACTCGCCTGCCCGGCTTTCTTGATTTCGGCAGTGCGCTGGTTCGGGATGTCAGGCAGGGCATTGGCCCATTTCGCTTTCTCGGCGTCGCTAAGCGAACGCACGGTCGCGCCGGCCGCCTTCATGATTTCGACGCTACGCTGCCCTTTCTCGAGCGCGGCCTTGGACTCGACTTCGGTGTATTCCTTGCCGACCTCGAGCATGATGTCCTGGACTGCCTTGGGTAGTTTCTTCCAGGTGTCCTTGTTGATGGTGATTAGCACATTGGGAATCGCGCCAAAGTCGGTGAAGGTGTAATTCTTGGCCACCTCGTGCAGCTTGAAACCGACGGTCGCATCCGGGAACATAATCCAGCCTTCATACACGCCGGTCTGAAACGACGTATAGGCTTCGTTGAGATTGGATTGCACCGGGATCGAACCGACGGCCTGCAGCCAGGGGATGTTGGGGCCCGCTGCCGCTATCTTGCGGCCCTTCAGCTGCTCGACCTTGTCCCATGCGAAGGTAGTCAGCATGTTGTAGTTTCCCACGCTACCGACTCCCAGAAAAACCTGGTTGTACTTCGTCTCCAGAATCTTCTTCAGATCAGGAACCGTGTCGTACACCTTGCGAGCAGCCCTTGCTGCTACGACCGGGTCGGGCGTTCCGAACGGAACGAAATAGGGAAAGTTGTGCGCCATCAGCTTCGTCGGCTCAAACGCCACATGCAGGTCGGCGATGTCGACCAGCCCGCTCTCGACCGCCTCGAGACATTCTCCCAGTTTGCATACGGAGCCGCCATAGGCGTTCACCCACTCGATCTTGTGCCCCGTTTTCTGTTCGACCCGCTTGGCGATCTCCGGCGCGAGGAAATCGCGCATGGTCGAAATCCAGACCGCAGCGTCGGCCGGATGGCCAGACCCGATCGTGAGCCTAAAAGTATCGGCGGATGCAGTACCGATGCTCGCGATCGCCAAAAAAAATGCCGCCACAGTCTTCAACACTGTTCGCTTCATATTGTCCCCTCAGTTTTTGGAAGTATTTTCAATTGACAAGTGAACCCTATGCCACCGGTAGGTGGTTTGCTTCTACAGCGTTTCTGTTAATAGGATGAACCCAAATCGTAAATGAGCTGCAACCTATTTTGAACTCTGGTTAACCCTAGCGTGGGTAGGGTTGCATTCCCACGTATTCAAATCAGTTGCCGCTTTATCGGCAAGAGAACATCTTTGCCCGTTCTGGCTTTGCTATTCCTCGCTCCACCCTGGCCCAGGGGTTGACATGTGCGGTGTTCAGTTGCAGCCGCTGGTTGATGCCTTGAAAGGCGCCATGTTGAGTCACACGGTGTTGCATGCCGACGAGACACCGGTGGTCATGCTCAAACCGGGAAACAAGAAGACACACCGCGCTCATCAGTCTTGAGGATTTGGACACCCGCGCTGGCCGGGGCCTGGAGCGCAAGGCCGTGATGAGTCTGGCACTGGGCGACTGGATCGAGAGTGGGCACAGTGTGCTGATCACCGGCCCCACTGGTGCGGGAAAGGTACCCCCGTCAGCCGGACCTATCAAAAGCGAAAGTTCGTGCAGAAAATTCCACACAGCGTGGCAGTCAGCGTCTTCTGGCCCACCAAGGGCAACGCCTGATGGGCAAGGGATGTGACTATCAAAGCCGAAAAGCATTCTGGCAGACCCCGTATTCAGGCCACCGAACCAATGCAGAACCCAAAAGGATCAGCCCAAGGCACCCTTCATCTCATCTCAATCACTCTCGCCACATCACCATGGCATTCCGAACATAAACCGACCAGCAACAAGTCGCCGCTTTAACAGCCCCGGTGAAGTTGGTAATGGTCACCTCATGATGGCATTTTCCGCACCAGACATTGGAAAGCAGCAACTTTTTGGTTTCAGTTGGAATGCTTGCCCACCACTTGGCGGCAGGGTCGGTGAATTTCGGGATTGACTCGATGTTCATGGAGTTCACGGAATAGCAGTGTGTACGCAATCTTCCCAAGGCAGGACATTGCAGCCACAGTGCGGCACTTCAATGACTGGCTTGGACGGTGCAGA
>DASUIO010000306.1:0-2316 GCA_036279755.1 Polaromonas sp.
CGTGGGCAAGCCCGAGCTGTATCTCTTTGGTTCCCACTACCTCAGCGGATTCCTCAATGAAAAGCCGCTGGCCGCCTTGCGCACCGACATCGCGGCACTGGGGTTGGCCCGTGATGAAACCATGCCGGAAACCGAAGACCATGTGGCCTATCTGTGCGAAGTCATGCGTTACCTGATTGCCGGTGATGATGTGGAGGTGGCCAACCTGACACGCCAGCGCGAATTTTTTGCGCGGCATGTCCAGCCCTGGCTGCCCATGATGTGCGATGCCGTCATGCAACACCCCAAGGCCCGCTTTTACCGGGCACTGGCGGCCTTCACGCAGGCCTTTCTCAGCGTCGAAGCGCAAGGGTTTGACATGCTGGCCTGAACGGTCTTTTAGCTTGCCTTTGCCGACTTGACCTGATTCAAATCAAATGGAGATAACTTTCTCCCCGTGAGAATCGTGGCGTGAACAATAGAGATCGCCTATCGTTTTCCCTTAGTCGGCAGATTTGAGTCGTGCAAGCCATTGTGGTGCACGGCGCTCTGACGTAGAGTATGAAAACCAATGCATACCCAGCAAGCTTCCTTGGAGACAAAAATGCAGGACAACCAACAAAACCCCTCGCGCCGGAGCTTCTTTTTCGGCGCAGCCGCTACCGGCGCCGCTGCCGCGGCAATGGTCGCCTTGCCGGGTGCGCCCGCACCGGAGGCCGCACTCCAGGAACTCAAGCCGGCCCCTGAAAAGGGGGGTGGTTACAGCCTGTCGGAACACGTCAAGCACTACTACAAAACCGCGCGCGTCTAATTCCTTCCCGTTTTCAATCTTACGGAGAGCGTCATGCTGCTCACGAAAAAATCTCACGGTATTCATGGTGACCTTGCGCATCGCGCTGGCTCCGCGCGCTTTGTTCAAAGCCTCTCACGCGGCCTGTCCAACGCCCTCCCCACCATGGACCGGCGTGCGTTCCTGCGGCGCTCGGGACTGGGCGTTGGTGTCGGCCTGGCTGCTACCCAGTTGACGCTGGTTAAAAAAGCCGGGGCGGCAACGCCCGCCGCAGGCGATGGAAGCGGAAAAATCGAAGTCAAACGCACCGTCTGCACGCACTGCTCCGTAGGTTGTGCGGTGGACGCGGTGGTTGAAAACGGCGTCTGGGTTCGTCAGGAGCCGGTGTTTGATTCGCCCATCAACCTGGGTGCGCATTGCGCCAAGGGCGCCGCGCTGCGTGAGCATGGCCATGGCGAATACCGCCTGCGCTACCCGATGAAGCTGGTCAACGGCAAATACGAGCGTATCACCTGGGACACGGCACTCAATGAAATCACGACGCGCATGCTGGAGCTGCGCAAGGCCAGTGGCCCCGATTCGGTGTATGTGATCGGTTCTTCCAAGCACAACAACGAGCAGTCTTATTTACTGCGCAAGTGGATGAGTTTCTGGGGCAGCAACAACTGCGACCACCAGGCCCGCATCTGCCATTCGACCACGGTGGCCGGCGTGGCCAACACCTGGGGCTATGGCGCCATGACCAATTCGTACAACGACATGCAGAACAGCAAGTGCGCGTTGTACATCGGTTCGAACGCCGCCGAGGCGCATCCGGTCAGCCTGCTGCACATGCTGCATGCCAAGGAAACCGGCTGCAAGATGATTGTGGTTGACCCCCGCTTCACGCGCACGGCCGCCAAGGCAGACGAATACATCCGCATCCGTTCGGGCTCTGACATCCCCTTCCTGTTCGGCATGCTCTATCACATCTTCAAAAACGGCTGGGAAGATACCAAGTACATCAACGACCGTGTCTATGGCATGGACAAGGTCAAGGAAGACGTGCTCGCCAAGTGGACGCCCGACAAGGTGGAGGAAGCCTGCGGCGTGCCCGAGGCGCGCGTCTACATGGCCGCTGAAATGATGGCCAAGAACCGGCCATCGACCATCGTCTGGTGCATGGGCCAGACCCAGCACACCACGGGCAATGCGATTGTTCGTGCGTCCTGCATCCTGCAGCTTGCCCTGGGCAATGTCGGTGTGTCGGGCGGTGGCACCAATATTTTCCGCGGCCACGACAACGTGCAGGGCGCAACCGACGTTGGCCCCAACCCCGACTCGCTGCCGGGTTACTATGGCCTGGCGGAAGGATCGTGGAAGCACTTTGCCAAAACCTGGGGTGTTGACTTTGACTGGATCAAGGGCCGCTACGCTTCGCCAGCCATGATGGGCAAGCCCGGTATCACCGTCTCGCGCTGGATTGATGGCGTGATGGAGAAAAACGAATTCATTGACCAGGACTCCAATCTGCGCGGCGTTTTCTTCTGGGGCCATGCGCCCAACTC
>DASUIO010000307.1:0-3440 GCA_036279755.1 Polaromonas sp.
CCAGTGCACTTTGCCTGCATGCGCGGCCAGCCGTTCGCGCTGCCGCTCACGCAGGCTGCCCGAGATATCGACAATCGTGTACCGCTCCACCAGCGGCCCCAAGGTGTCCAGCATCTGCAGTGCCAGCGCACCGGAACCGGCACCAAACTCCCAGACCTCGGCCGTGCCTGTGACCTGAAGTGCCTCGGCCAACTGGCGCGCCAGGGTCTGGCCAAAGCGCGGCGACAGCTCGGGCGCGGTCACAAAATCACTGCCACCGCCCTTGACGCCGCTGGGCATCAAGCCGAATTTCCGGGAGTCGCTGGCGTAGTAGCCCAACCCCGGCGTATACAGGGCCAACGCCATGAAATGGTCAAAGCCTATCCAGCCGCCGGCCACGCCAATGGCCTTGGCAATCCGGTCCGGCAGCTCGCTCGCTAAAATGGGGGAATTGGTCATGGGGATCCTCGTTGTCATCGCCCGTGATTGTCGGCGATCCAGCCTTGACCATCCATTCACCCCCGCCACCTCACCCAGACCGATGAACCCAGCCCCTTCCCAACCCGTTGACCGACCTGTTGTCCTGGTGACCGGCGCCGCCAGGCGGCTGGGCCGCGAGATCGCGCTGGCGCTGGCCGCAGGCGGCTGGCAGGTGGCGGTGCATTACCGCAGCTCTGCAGCCGACGCGATGAAAACAGTCGCTGACTGCGCCCGACTGTCTGGGGTGTCATGCGATTTTTATGCGGATTTGGCCGATGAAGCCGCAGTGCGCGGGCTGCTGCCGCGCGTGGTGGCCCATTTTGGCCGGGTCGATGCGGTGGTCAACAATGCCTCGACGTTTGAACATGACACGGCCACCAGCTTTGCCTTTGCGAGCCTGGACAAGCACCTGCGCAGCAACACCGGCGCAGCCATCGTGCTGGCCCAGGCGCTGCATGCCCATGTCGCCTCGCGAAATGCAAGCGGTGCGGTGGTCAATATGCTGGACCAGAAGCTGTGGAACCAGAACCCTGATTTTTTCAGCTACACGCTGTCCAAAGCCGCCCTGGAAGCGGCCGGCACCATGCTGGCCCTGGCCCTGGCGCCGCTGGTGCGCGTGGTCGGCGTGGCGCCCGGGCTCACGCTCAGCAGCCACCTGCTGAGCGACGAGCAATTTGAGGCGCGGCACAAGCTCTCGCCGCTGGGCCGCTCTTCCACGTCCGCCGACGTCGCAGCCACGGTGAAGTTTGCGCTGGAAAACGCATCGATGACCGGCACCACCCTGCTGGTGGACGGCGGCCAGCACTTGATGAAGTTCGAGCGCGATTTTTCGCTGATGTAAACCATCGCCCACCAAGAGTCGGCTTTGGCTGACAGACCCAACAACTGACTTACTACAGACTGGCACCATGTTCAACACCCGGGGCACCCAAATTCTGCACCTCACAGGCTTGCGCTTTGACGCGAACCTCGGCATCCTGGCCCACGAAAAAACCGCGCCGCAGCCGATCCAGGTCGATGCCGAGCTGAACTTGGGCACGCAGCCCCTGCTGCCCCACGATGACGACATCAACCATGTGCTGGACTACCGCAAGGTACGCCAAATCATCATTGCCGAATGCACTGCGGAACATGCCAACCTGCTGGAGAGCCTGATCGGCAAGCTGGCGCACCGGCTGATGCGGCTGCCCGGGGTGCTGGGCGTGCGCGTGAAAATTGCAAAACTTGAAATTTTTGACGACTGCGAAGTAGCCATTCGCGTCGAGACAGGGCAGTGGTAACGGACATGAGCGCCTTATGGACTGACGAGCAGATGGAGAGCTCGGCGCGGGTGCAAAACACCCTAAAGATTGAACGCGAAGACCACAAGCTTGAAAAACGCCTGTGCCGCGAAGTCGGCCGGGCCATCGTTGACTTCAACATGATTGAAGAAGGCGACAAGGTCATGGTGTGCGTCTCGGGCGGCAAGGACAGCTACGCCATGCTCGACATCTTGCTGAAACTGCAAAAGCGCGCACCCATCAAGTTTGAGCTGATCGCCGTCAACCTGGACCAGAAGCAGCCCGGCTTTCCCGAGCATGTGCTGCCCGACTATCTGGCGAATCTCGGCGTGCCTTTTCACATCGAGAACCAGGACACCTACAGCATCGTCAAGCGCGTCATTCCCGAGGGAAAAACGCTCTGCTCGCTGTGCTCGCGGCTGCGGCGCGGAATTTTGTACCGCGTGGCGGGCGAACTCGGCGCGACCAAGATCGCGCTGGGCCATCACCGCGACGACATGCTGCAGACTTTTTTCCTCAACATGTTTTTTGCAGCCAAGCTCAAGGGCATGCCGCCCAAGCTGGTCAGCGACGACGGCAAGAACATCGTGATCCGCCCCATGGCCTATGTGACTGAAAAAGACCTGACACGCTGGGCACAGGTGCGTGAGTTTCCGATCATTCCCTGCACGCTCTGCGGCAGCCAGGAAAACCTGCAGCGCAAGCAGGTCGGCAATATGCTGCGCGAATGGGATAAAAAGCACCCGGGCCGTCTGGAGAACATGTTCACTGCCCTGCAAAACATCGTGCCCTCGCACCTGATGGACAGCCAGCGCCATGACTTCAAGAACATCAAAACCACTGGCATTGCCGATGTCGAGGGCGACAAGGCGTTTGATGCCGAAGAATTCAACGAACCGGCACTGCCGGGTCGGGCCGTCATCGGCATTCACGTTCCCTGATTTTTAACAAAATATCTCTGGAGTCCTTATGAAACGTGCACTAACAGCTATTTTTTCAGTAGCAGTCATGGCATTTTTCGTGGCGGGCTGTTCCACCGTGCGGCTGGTCGACAGCGATGTCACCGCGTTCTCCCACTGGAGCGCCGCACCGCCGGGGCCAGGCACGGCTTACCGTTTTGAGCGCCTGCCTTCACAGCAGGTGGTTGGGGCGCAGCCGGACCGCGTCGAGGCACTGGCACGTAACGCCCTGGCCAAGGTCGGCATGGAACTGAACCCGGCCGTGGCGCGCTACAGCGTGCAGGTGGTCGTCAACACCCTGGTCGTGGAGCGTTCGCCTTATGGCGGCGCCGGTTATGACGGCTTCGGCTTTCCCATGCCGGGCGTTTTTCTGGGGGGTGGCAGCCATGGCGCCTCGCTGGGAATGTCGTTTCCCATGCGCTTTTCCGAGCCTTACTTCAAGCGCGACCTGAGCATACTGATGCGCGACCTGGCTTCCGGCCAGATCGTTTTTGAAAGCCGGGCCGTGCACGACGGCGTGTGGAGTGATACCCTGGCCGTGGTGGCCGCGATGCTGGATGCCGCGCTGCGCGGTTTCCCCCAGCCAGCGCCAGGCACGCGCCGGATCAATGTCGAAATTCCACGCTAAGCAGGCGCAACGCGCTTGATCATAAAATACGGGTAAACCCTTGCTTTCACGTCAACCTTTACCGCGGTCCACTGTGACTCAGATGATTGAACCGACCCGCATCATTGCCATCCG
>DASUIO010000308.1:0-2081 GCA_036279755.1 Polaromonas sp.
TCCTGGATGTCATGCAGAAAGGCAAAACGCACGCCTTCGCTCTTGCCGATCCAGTTTTCCTGCATCAGCTTGACGCGCTCGGGCCAGCCGGGCAGCTTGTGCTGCACGTTATCGAGCAGTTCTTCGGCGTAGTCGGTGATCTTGAGGTAATAGCCCGGAATCTCGCGCTTTTCCACAATGGCGCCAGTGCGCCAGCCCTTGCCGTCGATGACCTGCTCGTTGGCCAGCACGGTCTGGTCCACCGGATCCCAGTTGACGACCTGGGTCTTGCGGTAGGCAATGCCTTTTTCCAGCATCTTCAGAAACAGCCACTGGTTCCACTTGTAATAGTCGGGCGAGCAGGTCGTGATTTCGCGACTCCAGTCGATGGCCAGCCCCATCGCCTGCATCTGCTTTTTCATGTAGGCAATGTTGTCGTAGGTCCACTGCGCGGGCGGAACACCGTTTTTCAGCGCGGCATTTTCTGCCGGCAGGCCAAACGCATCCCAGCCCATGGGCATGAGCACGTTGTAGCCCTTCATGCGCAGGTAGCGCGCGAGCATGTCGTTGATGGTGTAGTTGCGCACATGGCCCATGTGCAGCTTGCCGCTGGGGTAGGGCAGCATGGAGCAGGCGTAGTACTTCTTGCGGTTCGCGTCTTCGCTCACGCGGTAGGCATCGGCTGCGGCCCAGTGGGTTTGCGCGCTGCGCTCAACGTCAAGGTGCTTGTATTTGTCTTGCATGGATAGGTCGCCCCAAGGTTTCAATCACCCCGGACGCACGGTACTTTCGGGCGGTTAATAACAGCGGGAAAAGCCAGTTACGGCCGCTCGCTTTCCAGATACTCAAAATGGTGGTTTTCACCCGATTTTACGGGCGCGCCGCAGGCTTGGCGTCCGCCACGAAGCCGATGCGGTTCAGGCCGGCTTTTTGCACTACACCCATCACCTCAACCACTTTGCCATAAGGCACGGCTTCGTCGGCCCGCAACTGGACTTCGGTGTCCGGGTTCTGGCCAGCGGTCTGCGCAAGCTGGCTTGAAAGTTCGTCGAGGCTCAAAGGCTTGTCATTCAGAAAAGCCTGGCCCGACTTATCGACCGCCAGCGTGACAAACCGGGGAACATCAACGGACTTGGCTGCATCGGTTTTGGGCAGATCAAGCCGGATCGCGCTGGCCAGCAAGGGCGCCGTGATGATGAAGATAACCACCAGCACCAGCATCACATCCACCAGCGGCGTCACATTGATGTCGCTCATGGGCTGCGCGCCCGGCGTGCGTTCAAGCCTGCCAAAACTCATCGCGATTCGTCCGGCGTGGATGCAGGAGCCGCCAGATTTTCCGACGGGCCGCCCCTAGGGAAATCAGCCCCCTCGGGGGGCAGCGCAGTACGCGAAGCGACAAGCGTGGGGGCCAATAACTCGCGTAGATCGAGCGCAAAGCCTTCGAGGTCGGCTTCGATGCGGCCAATCATGCGACCAAAAACGTTATAGGCCAGCACAGCAGGAATCGCAACCGCCAGGCCAGCGGCCGTCATGATGAGCGCCTCACCGACCGGCCCTGAAACCTTGTCAATCGTCACCTGACCCGCGGACGCCATGCCGATCAGCGCATGGTAAATGCCCCAGACCGTTCCCAGCAGGCCGACGAAGGGCGCTGTGGAACCGACGGTAGCCAGCAAGACCTGGCCAAACTGCAGCTTGTGCAGGGCGGCGTGCAGCGCATTGCGCAGCACACGGGTCAACTGCTGAGCCTTGCCACCGGCCGTAGCCAGCGTTCCATGGGCCTTGACGTCTGTCGCTGCGATGAGCGGCAGCACCAGCGCTTCACGGTCAAACGCCGCGACTTTCTCGCCGGCTTCCTCCAGCGACGCCGACTGCCAGAAGGCAGCCGTGCTGCGCGCCACGTCGCCCACGGCGCGGGGCAGCAGCCAGGCTTTCCACAGAATCACGACCCAGCTGGCAATCGACATGGCCAGCAGCAGCGCTGCGACCAGCTGGCTGACCATACCGCCTTGCGTCATGAGTGCCCACAGATTCACTTCAAGGTCATTTCAGGTGAAGGACATCAAACATGTCGAAAAGGCCGCTCGTCTGGCCGTCCA
>DASUIO010000309.1:0-2004 GCA_036279755.1 Polaromonas sp.
AGCAAATGTCCGGCAGGTCCGCCGCCCACAATAGCTACTTGTACACGCATGTTTGTCTCCTTTGAATGCTTGCCTGTTCGACGCCCGTTTGGGTCATGCCCGACCGGGCGTTTTCGATGAGTCGTGAGCTTAGGCGTCTGCGTCTCCTGAGGCTAGAGCCCGCAAAATGGTTTTGCACGATGCTTGATGTGTTTGTGCGATGATCGCGCAATGGTCACTTCAAATGCGGGTTTCACGTCCAGTACCTTCCCGATTGCCAAGGCCGACATGATCGAAGGCATGGCCAAGGGCATGGCCGTGCTGGAGAGTTTTGACACCCAGCGCCAGCGTCTCAATGCCACGCTGGCAGCCGAGCGGGCGGGTATTACCCGTGCGGCAGCGCGCCGCCATTTGCTGACGCTGACGCATCTGGGTTACCTTGAAACAGACGGCAGTTATTTTTGGCTGGCGGCCAAGGTACTGCGGTTCTCCGGCAGTTACCTGGCAACAGCACGCTTGCCGCGTGCCATACAACCCGCTCTCAATCGGCTGGCAGCACAGGCTCAGGAGTCATTTTCAGCGGTCGTGCTGGACGGCGACGAGGTCGTGATCATTGCGCGCAGTGGTTTTGAGTGGAAAAGCTCTGCCGATGGCAAAGCGGCGCCGGCGAGGGTGCTGGCCTATGGCCTGCATCTGGGCGCCCGCTTGCCGGCGCACGCCACATCGACCGGGCGCGTGCTGCTGGCCGCCAAAACCAAAAGCGATGTCAACGCCTGGCTGAAAGCCAAGTCCGGGACTGGCGACCTGGCCCGGCTGACGCTGCACACGAGCACGGATCCGCGCAAACTCAAAGCGCTGATCGATCAGGTACGCCTTGACGATTACTGCGTGGCCAGCGAAGAGCATGAGTTGGGCGTCCATGCCCTCGCCGTTCCGCTGCGTGACATGCGGGGACGCACGGTGGCTGCGATCAATGTGGTGACTTCGCCGCAGCGCTTGGCGGCAGACACCCTGCGGCGCGATCTTCTGCCATTGCTGCTGGATGCAGCGCGTGAATTGCGGCCATTGCTTTAAGGACAAGTTCTTGGCGTTGCCGTTGCTTTCGCGAACGCGGAAGTCTCGCTGCTGTCGGGCCTGTGGGGACCGTGATGCTGCTGCGCAGCGCGCGTGGCAACTGAGATGACCGTTCAGTGAGGGCCGTTCAGTGCGTCAGTGCTTTTGAGCGGCGATGGCCGACATCACTTTGTCGGTATAGGCAATGGCCAGTGCTGACAACAGGAAGGTGATGTGAATCACCGTCTGCGCGATCAATACCCGGTCAGTGTAATTGTCGGCATTGATGAATGTTTTCAGCAGGTGAATCGAGCTGATTCCAATGATGGCCGTAGCCAGCTTGACCTTCAATACCGACGCATTCACATGGCTCAGCCACTCAGGCTGGTCAGGGTGGCCTTCCAGGTCCATGCGGCTCACAAACGTCTCATAACCCCCCACAATCACCATGATCAGCAGGTTGGAGATCATGACGACGTCGATCAGGGCCAGCACGACCAGCATGATGACCGTCTCGTTCAGCGTGGTAATGGGCGCGGCGGTTTTGTAGCCAATGCTCGTGATGAGCGCCTGCAAGGCCGTCTGGCTGCCAAAGACCGCCTCAATCAGGTGAACCAGTTCCACCAGAAAATGAAAGACGTATACACCCTGGGCCGCAATCAGTCCCAGGTAAAGCGGCACCTGCAGCCACCGGCTTGCAAAGATCAGGTTAGGCAGCGGGCGAAGCGGGGCAGGTTTTGAAGGGGTGGGTTCTGACATGGTGGAAGAATCTGTGAAGTTGCAGAATTGTAGGGGTGCCGGCAAGGCTTTCCTTCATTGTGGAAATCCCTAAGCTTCGAGCCAGTCAGTGGCCTGTAAGTGCGAGGCATGAAAGTACTTTATATTCAACGACTAAAAGGAGACAACACCAATGACTGCCCCTAGCTCTTCCACCGAATCCATGCTGGTCGAAAACCGCGTTTTCCCGCCCAG
>DASUIO010000310.1:0-3854 GCA_036279755.1 Polaromonas sp.
GCTGCGGCGGGATGCGAGCCGCACCTGGTGCTCAGCGGCAAGTCGGCGCACTATCGTGGGGGCGGACAACCCGAAGGCTTGCCAGCGGGCACAATGCTGCACGACGATTTGTCGGCGTTTGCGGATTTCATCCTTGAGCGCAGCGCCCGGTCGGTACCGGCATAACCATAAAAATAAGGGCTGCTTGCGCCCGTCCTGCATGGGCTTAAAAGCCATACACAACCCATCCGAGCACTGGAACACCTGACATGCCCCTGATTCGATCCATCCTGCACATGCTGTGGATGACCCTTACGGTGATTCCTTGGGCGCTCGCTGTCGTGATTGCCGCGCCGTTTTTGAACAGTACCCAAATTTACTGGATGTGCGCCGGCTGGTTGCGCCTGGCCGTGAACAGCGGCACGCTGATTCTGGGCATCAAAAATCGTGTGACGGGCATGGAAAACCTTCCCACGGACAAGACCGGCGCCGCCGTGTTGCTGGTCAAACACCAGAGCACCTGGGAAACCTTCGCCATGGTGGCGCTGATGCCGCACCCGCTGGCATATGTGTTCAAGAAAGAACTGCTTTACGTGCCGTTTTTTGGCTGGGCCATGGCGCGCATGGACATGATTCACATCGACCGCAGCCAGCGGGCACAGGCCTTCAACAAGGTGGTTGAGCAAGGCAAGCGGCTGATGAGCCAGGGCACCTGGGTCATCATGTTTCCCGAGGGAACGCGGATCGATCGCGGTCAAAAAGGTGTTTACAAATCCGGCGGCACGCGGCTGGCCATTGAAACCGGCATGCCGGTGATCCCGATTGCCGTGACCTCGGCCAAATGCTGGCCGCGCAAGGCCTTCATCAAAACCCCGGGCGTGGTGGATTTTTCGATTGGCAAGCCGATCAGCAGCGTCGGGCGCAAGCCTGATGAACTGATGCGGGAAGTCGAGGCCTGGATCGAAGCTGAAATGCACCGGCTCGACCCCGAAGCCTATGCGGACAGCGGCGCGGCGCAAGCCAATGCGAAAGGCCGCTGAGCGGTCTTGTCCAGCAGCGCCACGCCAAACAGCCATGATGCAAAGGCTTCTTCAGTTCACGCTGGATCTGTTCGAGTCGGCGCCCGCAGTCAGCGCTGAAAAATCGCCAGCTGTTATAGAAAAAATACCTGCAGCCAAAGATGGACGGGATCAACCAGCTATTGAAAAAGTAGCAATTGCTGCGCCTGCCACCTTTGCTCACCCGCGCGCCACGCGCGAGGCCTGGCTCAATGACATTCTGGTGGCCTATGAATTCAGGCGCAGCAAACGCCGCACCATCGGGTTTTCGGTGGGTGCCAGCGGGCTTGCAGTGAGCGCGCCAAAATGGGTGCCGCTGTATGAAATTGACAAGGCCGTGCTGGAAAAGTCGGCCTGGATTCTCAAAAAGCTGCATCAGACCCGCGAGCGGCACGAGCGGTTTGAGTCCGCGCGGATTGACTGGAAAGACGGGGTTACTTTGCCTTTCCTGGGCCAGCCCGTGATTGTCGTGATCGATCCCCGTCATGCTTTTGCAGGCGTCGGTGCCGAACTCAAAGCCGGCGCCGCCGAAGTTTTGACCCTGCAGGTGGGCCTGCCCCACAGCGCCACGCCCGAGCAGATCCGTGATGCCGTGCAAGCCTGGCTGATGCGCCAGGCCAGGCAAATTTTTACCGAGCGGCTGGTGCATTTCGCACCGCAGCTCGGGGTGCAGTGGCGCAAGCTCAGCCTGTCCAGCGCAGGCACGCGCTGGGGCAGCGCCAGTGCCAACGGCTCGATCCGGCTGAACTGGCGGCTGGTGCATTTCAAGCCCTCGGTGCTGGACTATGTGGTGGTTCACGAGCTGAGCCATTTGCGGGTCATGGACCACAGCCCGCGCTTTTGGGACACCGTGCGCTCGGTGGTGCCCGACTACGCCGAATTGCGTGGCCAGCTCAAGGATGAAGCCATTCCCCTGTGGTGAAGCACGGGGGGCGAGAGGCTGGCCAGGGCCCGTCGAAGGTCCGGGTCGCTTCAGCAAAAAAGCGAAGCAGAAAGTATTACATAAAAGTGTGACTTTTGATACTATGACAAAAGTAAGAAAAGTATAAAAATGGACAAATAAATAATGATTACGATAAAGGAGAGGTAATGAAGGGCAAACTGATACTCGTCGTTGAAGACAACCCCGATCACCTGGAGTTGACCGTGCTGACGCTTGAAGAGCACGGTGTGGCCGCTGAAATCGCCGTGGCCCGCGATGGCGCCGAAGCGCTGGAATTCCTGTTTGGACAAGGCCGCTATGCCGGCCGGGATACCCACAAGCAGCCGTCTTTCATTTTGCTCGACATGAAACTGCCCAAGCTGTCGGGGTTGGACGTGCTGCGCAGCGTGCGCAGCAACCCTCTCACCGCGCTGGTGCCCGTGGTCATGTTGACGTCCTCCAGCGAACGCTCCGACATGGAGGCTTGCTACCGGAGCGGCGCCAACGGTTTTGTTCGCAAACCGGTCGATTTCGGAGAGTTCACCGAAAAGCTCAATCGCCTGCAGGCTTACTGGCTCGGGGTCAATGAATCCATTGCGGCGGGTTGACTATTCGCTCCGCGCCTTGAAAGGCTGAGGCGATGAAGATGACGCTGCGAGCCCGCCTCGTCATGCTGGTAATGGTCGGCATTGTCCCGCTGTTGGGTCTGTTCCTGGTCGAGGCCTGGATGAACGCGGATGATGCCATCAAGCGGGCCACTCATCATCTGGAAGATACGGCCTCATTGGCGGCGGCAAACCAGCAAAAGGTGGTCGAGTTGGCGCACCAGATGCTGGTATCGATTGCCCATGCGCCCGGGCTGGCGGAAGGTAAAACCAGGGATTGCCAGCGTTATCTTGGCACCTTGAAAGACCAGTTTTCGGTGTATGGCACCTTCGGCCTTATTGGCCTTGACGGTTACCTGTTCTGCCATAGCGAGGTCAAGCGCCCACTCGATTTTTTCGGGGACAGGGACTATTTTCAGGCGGCCCTGGCGCAGCGCGGTTTTGTGACGGGCGGGTACCTGGTGAGCCGGGCGATTGGAAAACCGGTTGTTGTGTTTGCAATGCCGGTGACAAACCGCGAGGCAAAGGTCACGGCCGTGGCCTTTGCCTCGGTAGACCTTGACGGGATGTCGAAGGCGGTGACCGATATGCCCATGGCGCCGGGTCACCGCGTGGTGATCCTGGACCGCCAGGGCATTGTGCTGGTTGCTCATCCCGAAAAATCCGCGGTGATCGGCCAGCGCGTGCCAAGCCCGTTTTTGCAGGAGGCGGTAAGAACCATGCGCGCCAGCCATGGCGAAGGCGCTGATGATGGCCAAGGCCTTCAGCGGGTTTTCGCCTTCAAGCCGATCGGAGCCGAGGCAGACGCATCATTTTTTGTAGCCGCCAGCGAGGACAAGGACAGCGTGCTGGCACCCGTCTGGAAGAAATTGAGGCTAGAGTCCGCGCTTGCAGGGCTGCTGGCCTTTCTGGGCGGCTGGATTGCCTGGATGGTGGGTGCTCGCGCCATCGTAAAACCTACTGCGGAACTTCTTGAGGCAACCCGGCGGGCCGAGCAAGGCCAACTGGATGTGCGCATCCCGATCCGCGCGGCGGACGACGCGGGGGAGTTTTCCAGGATTGCCGAAGGCTTTAACCGCATGGTCGAGTCTTTGCAGACGCAGCGCGCTGCGCTGGAGGCTGAGCTGGAGCGCAGCCGGGCGGTCCAGGAAAAAATGCAGGACGCGCAGCGCCTCGGGCGCATCGGCTACTGGCAGAGTGACCTCGATACCCGGATGGTCTGGTGGTCCGATGAGGTCTACGATGTGCTGGGCGTGGACCGCGCACTTCTTGGCAACACCTTTGACGAGT